>JAJFIP010000276.1 GCA_021774875.1 Emcibacter sp. | reverse complement strand
GTTATCTCCTGTGAGCATAATGAGTTGTTTTAGCCCCATGTTGCCCAGCCGTTCCAATGTCTGTTTTGCCTGCTCACGCGGACGGTCTGCCAGTGCGATAACTCCCAGAGGTCGACTCTCTTGCAAGACGACCATTGTTGTCTTACCGGCTTTTTGCAATTGCATAACCTGCTCAACAAGATCTCGGGGTAGACTTGAGCCAGCCTCGTATGCGAACAAATCTAGATTTCCAATTTGGATACGTTGTCCGTTTAGTATTGCTTCAACTCCCTGACCAACGATAGACTTGACGTCTTCGGCATCCGGTAAATCGAGACCTGTCTGTAGGGCAAATCTAACGACGGCTTGAGCCAAAGGATGTGAAGATCGAGATTCAACTGCGGCGGCCGTTCGTAATAACTCATCCCGACTGGTGACGGAATACGGCAGAATATCGGTAATTTCCGGCTCACCACGAGTGATCGTACCCGTTTTGTCGAACGCCATTGCCTTCAATCGTCCCAGCATTTCCAGATGAACTCCGCCCTTGATTAGGACACCGTTACGGGCCGCTTGTGCGATCCCAGCTAGAATGGCGGCAGGCGTTGCAATTGCCAGCGCGCATGGAGAAGCCGCTACAAGTATGGTCATGGCTCTGAGAAACGAATCCGACCACGTCAGCCAACCTGATATAGACGGAATTACTATTACACCCATAACACCTACCAGTATGACAGGCACAAAAACACTTTCAAATTTCTCGGTGAACCGTTGCGTCGGTGATTTCTGAGTTTGAGCCTCTTCGACCATTTGGGTGACGCGAGCCAGTGTAGTGTCGCGGGCTAATCGCGTGACCTCTACTTCGAGGCTACCGTCTCCATTTAATGATCCGGCAAAGACGTCATTCCCGGCCGTTTTTTCGACCGGGATACTTTCGCCGGTGATAGGGCTTTCGTCTACAGCCGAATTTCCATTTTTAACGCGACCATCAACGGGAATTCGTTCTCCGTTTCGAACTACGACGATGTCTCCACGTTCAATGTCCTCAATTGGTACTTCTGTTTCTGAATCATCACGCCGCCGCCGTGCTATTTTTGGGGTGACCTGTCCTAAAGAAGAAATAGCTTTCCTCGCCCGATCCATGGCGTAATGTTCGAGTGCATGCCCCAGACTGAAAAGAAATAGGAGCAATGCCCCTTCAGGCCAGTCGCCAAGCACGGCTGCTCCGACCGCCGCAACGACCATCAGTACGTCGATGTCGAACCGCAGTTTCAATGCCGCGTGAATGCCGTGCCTTGCGGCATCATATCCACCGGTTAAGTAAGCTAAGACATACAGCATAACAGCGACGGTCCGTGGCAGCGACAGCCACGCTTCGCCGATAAAACCTGTACCAAGAAAAATACCAGAGCATATTGCAAGAAGCAGTTCCCAATGCCGCTCAAACCAGCCTTCTTCCTTTTTCTCTTCTTCGATACGATAGCCCATTGCATGGATGAGGCGAACAATCTCATCGTGCAAGATCGAAGTCACGTCATATTCAATACGAATTTTTTCAGCAGCATAGTTCACCGATACAAAGATCACCCCCTGTAACCGACCCACGATATGCTCAATGCTACTGGCACAATCGGCACAATCCATTTTTGTGATCTGTAGCGTTTCGTGTTTGAACTTCGCAGTGATATCCGCACCAGCTTGCTCCGCAAACCGGCGGACCTGTTCTAGTGAAATCAAATTTGGATCAAATTTGGATCAAAGTGTAGACAAAGTATGGCTTCGGGATTGCTCCGATCGACATGTGCATGTTCAACCCCTCTGTGGTCTTTCAGTTGGTTCTTCAGTCGTTCGACGCATTGATCGTCATCGTGGTCGATGTTTGGCAGCAGGATGGGAATCTCAAGCTTGATTTTCTTCTGCATGATTCATGATCTTTCGAATTCAATTCCGAGCTACGTGTGCCTCAGTGGAAAAGTTGTCAAACCCACAGCGATTGTGGAATAATTATTAAACTAAACAGGTACCAGAAATCGAAGTATTAAATATATTTAACAATACACAGATTCTGGAGCAGGCTCATTCCACAGAGGAGTAACATTTCTAAGAATCGGTACTGCTTGTAAGTGAATTTCCATTGTTCTCTCTGATGCTACTGATTCTGGTTTCATTCCTGTTTTTTTGTCTGTTCATTCAACGTCTGAAGCAGAGTTTTCTGAATAACGAGACAATGACCATTTCAGCGCCAATGGCGTTACTAAAGTTGTGCATATGACCATTGCGACTAGCGCCGAAAATGCTGACCCAGTGACTATTCCCATGCTTTTACCGATCCCAGTGAATATCAGGCCGACTTCGCCGCGAGGGATCATACCCACACCGACAGTCAAGCGATCCATGTTGCGCCCGGCGGGCAATCCACAAACCAATTTGCCAATAATTGCCACGAGACTGAATACCAATGCGAGTCCCAGTGTTGTTGGGTCGAGAAACCATTGCAAATTGACTTGCATCCCTATTAATACAAAAAAGATAGGTGAAAATATCCGCTCCAGAGGCGCGGTCACGTGTTCCATTGTTGTCTGCGGGGAATATTTTTCAAATTGCTCTTCACTAAGAATTAGGCCAGCTGCGAATGCTCCGATGATCGGAGCCAGTTCGATGGCATTTGCGGCCCACGACAATAGGAATGCCAGTCCCAGTGGAAACAGAAGCTTGGCGTGGTGCCGCTCTAACATTGTCACAAGGGGAACCAGCCAGCAAACTATTCGGCTACCTAGCAGCAGTATTGATCCAAGAAATAGTATCGAAAGCAGCAAAATACGACTGATCTCCCACACATCAATCTGGCCGGTCGAGGCGAAGCCAATGACGATGGCTAAAAGGATTAGTCCCAGAACGTCATCAATGACAGCCGCGCCCAGAATAACTTTGGCTTCGGGTGTCTGAAGTTTGTTCAAATCGCGGAATACGCGCGTGGAAATCCCGACGCTGGTCGCGCATAATATGGTCGCCAGAAAAATATGAACGGTTGAGTTTGTATCAGGGATAATCCACATCGCTGTTACGAGGCCGAGTGCGAATGGGGTTATGACACCGACGATTGCCACAAAAAATGCCCGCATACCGACTTTTAGCATTTCCTCGACACGGGTTTCTAGTCCCACCATAAACAGTAGCAGGATCACTCCAAGTTCAGAAAAGATCCAAAGTGCAAAACCCATCGATACGTTTCGTGGGCCATCCGGCCCGGTCATGATCTCGACCAGTTGTCTCCCGCTGCCGCCTTCCATCAGATCAGTAGACGGAAAGATTTCCCGCGATGCATCTACAACTGAGCTCCCTGTCAGCCAGACTTCACTAAAAAGCGGGATGGCATCTGAAAGATGCATGATTAGGATAAAAATTGGAATACCCAACCAAAAGCCGATGTTTCCCAATAGAATGCCAGCAAGCAATTCACCTAAAACTGCCGATTGGTGAAAACGCTCAGCCAGCCAGCGACCCAATATCGCCACACCAATGATGACTGCCAGTTCAAGCAAAATCGGTGAAAATGGCGCTTCATGGTCTGATAACGAATGATTATCGTGACTGTTCTCAATTTTGAGCGTACCGATGGCATATGAATCCTGACTGGCATTTGTATCAAATGCAGCTGTAGCACAAGATTCTCCAAATTCAAGCGTTGCGATAAAAGCATAAGCCATCAGCAGCAGTCCTGACAGATATTTCAAACCA
>JAJFIP010000275.1 GCA_021774875.1 Emcibacter sp. | reverse complement strand
ATGGATCAGAGATGACTGATTTTGAGAACGATCCTGATTATGAAGAATGCTTGGTCACGTTTTTTGATGTGCTCGGCTTTCCAAGAGGTCTGCGGGCCGCACCAGCTTCAAGGCGACCACTTCCAGCGCGTCAATCTTGTCTTCGCTCGACAGGGAAAAGTAAGTTTGGCTTTCTGTCATTGCGATGACGCGAGCGCGCTAAGTTCCTTGGCCATCCAGGTTGGCGCACAGGCACGAAGGCTCAGAAGCTCGCGCTGCTCCTCTTCGTTCAACGTCGCTTTTATGCGCCTCAAAGCCTGAGCGGCTTCGGACTTCCCGAAATAGGCGAGCGCCCGAAAGGCGTGCCCGGCACGGCTGTTGGGTGCTCGAAGCTGCCAGCTCGGCACATGTTTAAGCTCGACGCTTTGCACTCCGAGTTTCAGATGACGGCTCGGCCCGGAGGTCCAATATACTTGACGGGATGGATTCTGCGTCGAAATGCCGGGCAGGTTTGCTGCCGACGTTCCACTTTGCGACACGCGCTCACCGGTTGATTTCGCAATGTGCTCAACCACGGCCTAAACCGAGGGCGCCCGGTTCCCGAAGCGGGTCTTCACAGGCGACGCGAACAATCCGCGTCTCACACGCAGAAGCTCCCCGGGCCGTACCAACCGCGACAGCGCCTGGTCGACCGCAGCACGCTCTCCGAGGTGCAATAACTCCCGCGCCGACATGGTCGCGCCCTCCGGCAATGTTTGAGCATAGGCCTTAATCGTTTGGGATGTGGCTTGCAAGATCGCCTGCAAGTGTCAAATATGTAGCTTAGTTTCTGACAGCTCCAAGCAGAAGCTTCCGCGGCTCACGCCGGGCCTGGAACAGATCGCACAATGAAGCCGCCGTCCCAAAAGTGTTCAGGCAAAGGAAGAATTCGTGACGATCGGAAAGCATGACCAATTGGTTCACGCGGTCAGGCTCACAAGAGCCAAGCAACGTAAACGGCTCTGACCGGTCGTACTTGATCATGAAACGCGCCGCAGTGCAGCTTTGCCAAAGCGGTCATTCCGGAAGGCACTTGAAAACGATATTTTAGAACTCATATAGGCGACTCGAGTTCTTTCGGCGGAAACGCCGTGTGGAAAACGTCATACTCTTAAGTCGATAATTGCTGTTTTGCTTCTGGCGACCGGCATCCTCTACGCATTTGGAACTTTCGGCATTGGGCCGATATCAATCATAGGAGGACTTGCCATGGGAACAGAAATCAACTCACTGATTGGGAGCTTTAGCATCGGATACTGCGCAAGCTACGTCTGCAACTTGACGTTTTCGCCGAAAGGGCTTGGTAGGTAGCATTCCTTCCAACAGGCTAGGCCACCCTCTGCTGCCTTTCGACCACCTCCACAGCGACCTCCGCATTTCTCCTTACTCTCGGTCACTCGACGGCTCTACACCAGCCTTGAAAGGCGCTGTTTCGTCATGCTCCAAGACTGGTGGAGCAGCTACCGATCCGTTGCCACTCAACTACATGGTTGCAGGCGCTCATTCAGAAGCCTGTCTGGGCGAAATATACGGTCGGGTCTAGCGAGCGATAGACTCACACGTCATACTGTCTGCGACGGTGCCCAATACAAAAAGAGCATAATGTGATCCAGACGTTGTTAGTCTCCGACCTCGTCGGCCGCTTGCTTTCTGCCAAGACACAAGCGTCCATGGTGTCCCTGCTCCGAAAGGAGGAGAGACATCCAGTGACAAAGGCGCTTTCGGCAGACGTAAAGGCGCATGTATCTGTTCTTACTAAGCACTTAGCTGAAAATCGGCCGAGTGAGGCGATAGCGACCGCTATGGCGATGATCTTCCTCGACCCTGATCACGCGATTTCCTGTATGCGGCGCAAAGGCGTGCTCCGTGCCTCGCGATACGGATACCGAGGCTCCCTGATTGGCAGGGTCGCTAAGGCGGTACTCGGGGTCCGTGACGTTTTTGCAATTTCGCCAGATCGCATCGCATACCTAGAGTCGGTCAAGGCACTGTCGTGCCTCGCGGGAAACGCCCAAACGCTGAGAGTACAAATCGAGGCGACGGTGCGGGCGCGTCGATCGACGGTGCTGAAGACCGTCTTTGTATTGGTCAACAATCTTTTCTATCATGCATGGATTAACGACCACGATGCCAGTTCGCTAGATAGTACGCGTTACTCTTCCGAAGAGTACGCGGAAGCAGCATCGTTCATATTGCATATCTATGCATCGATGTTCCCAGTTGATGGTATGTCCTTCGCGCATGTGGACACTGATGCCTTAGGGAAGAATGCGCTCGTCTACGAACGATTGTTGATCGACGCAATTCGGCTTGCGAAACTCAGGGAGGCGGAGCAACTCATCGATGGGCTGCCATACCGTGCGGACCGCGAAGGAGGGGAGATCACGATCTCTTCAATTGATTCGGACGTCGAGCGTGCGGTGCGCCTTGGCTTCATACAGCAGCAGACCCAAGCTTTCATTCGGCAGTTCCATCTGCAGGAAGCAGATCAGCCAATCTCGATCCAAACGCTGATAGACACGGGATTTGGTAACGGCAGCTTCGACAATCTTCTTGAGATTAAAGACCATCCCGTAAGACGCCTGATCATGATGATGCCTAAAATCCCGGCAGTCTTCGATGCCTGGTTCGCAACCGATGAGCTGTTTCGAGATGAGATTCAGCTGCTCATGGAACTGGACGTCGACCACTTCGGTACGTTCGACGACCTTGTCTTCCCCATCACAGACCAAATCTCATCGCTGGACGTTCTCAAGGTGCAGCGCTACTTCAAATTCATAAGTTGCGCGTACCAGCGTCGACTGGAAGACATCCAAGACCTAGTCGAGCGCGAAGAGTT
>JAJFIP010000274.1 GCA_021774875.1 Emcibacter sp. | reverse complement strand
TGCCAACTGCACCGGATATGGCACAGGTGGCTATTTCTGTGCGGGCATTTCTCAGCCGTTGCAGATTGCGGTCAAATTCCGCATAGGCCTCGGCCATTTTAAGGCCAAATGTTACTGGTTCCGCATGGATGCCATGACTTCTGCCGATACAGACATCCAGCTTATGTTCGTATGCGCGACGTTTAATGACTGTGAGCAGCTTTTCCACATCATCAATCAAAATATCTGCGGCCTTGACCAGTTGAACATTAAAACAGGTGTCCAGAACATCCGAGGATGTCATGCCCTGATGGACAAAACGGGCCTCGGGACCAATATATTCCGCCAGCGATGTCAGGAAGGCGATGACATCATGCTTGACCTCGCGTTCAATTTCATCAATGCGGTCAATGTCAAATTTACCCTTTTCCCAGATAATTTTGGCACTTTCACTGGGGATAACCCCCAGTTCCGCCAGGGCATCACAGGCGTGAGCTTCAATTTCAAACCAGATCTGGAATTTTGATTGTGGCTCCCATATGGCAGTCATTATTTCGCGGGAATAACGTGGAATCATTGTCTCACCTGTTTTAAGTTTTCTCTGCCGCAGGATTTAGCAGGAAAAGGGCAGTGGGACAAGAGCTATCCGGCCCAAACCCGGTCTAAAATATCTTTTACCGGGTATCCGGTGGGGATCGTGCCGTAAGCAAAGCCCCAGTCCGCCCCAAGCCGCGTGGCACAGAAAAGATCACTGATGCTGTGCGGTGCATATTGCACCAGCAATGCGGCCTGCAGGCAAAGCGCCATAAGTTCCACAAGTCGGCGGGCTTCAGCTTCGGCATTATCCTGGGTTTTCAATTTTGCCCTAAGGTTATTCATGGCCTGATCAAGATGACGGTTATTGCCGAGGGCAGGAGAAAGTTCAGCAAAGAAGAGTTCTATGGCCCGTGGTTCTTTATATAGGGTCCGCAATATATCCAGACAGATCACATTGCCTGACCCTTCCCAAATACTGTTGAGCGGAGCTTCGCGGTAGAGACGGGGCAGTATGCTTTCCTCCACATATCCGGCCCCGCCAAGGCATTCCATGGCCTCATAAATGAAGCCCGGACAACGCTTGTTATGCCAGTATTTTGCCAGAGCCACAGCAAGGCGGGCATATATACTGGCATCAGGGTCTTGGGCACTGTCGTCAAACTTTCTTGCCACATGCATGAAAGTTACCACGCCAGCTTCCACTTCGACCGCCAAATCGCTTAGCACTGCCTGCATCATTGGCTGGTCTATGAGCTTGCGCTGAAAGGCACTGCGGTGACGGGCATGGTGGATGGCTTGAACCAGTGCCTGCCGCATCAGGGCGATAGGAGCGAGGCAACAATCAAGTCTGGTATGATGGACCATTTCAATGATGGTGGCAACGCCGCGGCCTTCTTGCCCCACCATACGCGCTACGGCATGATGATATTCAATTTCTCCCGAGGCATTGGACTTGTTGCCCAGTTTGTCTTTCAGGCGCAAAAGCTGAATATTATTGCGTTCGCCTGCATCTGTCCATCGCGGGACCAGAAAACAGCTTAGCCCCACATCGGTATTGGCAAGGGTGAGGAAAGCATCGCACATGGGGGCAGAGCAGAACCATTTATGACCGAGTAGTTCAAAATCCCCTCCACCAATAGCAGTGGCGGTGGTTGTGTTGCTGCGCACGTCTGACCCACCTTGTTTTTCAGTCATGGCCATGCCGATAGTGACGCCGTTTTTCTGTTCAGCGGGCAGGGAGCGCGGGTCATATTTCGCGGTAAGGATGCGCGGAAGCCAAAGGTCGCGCAAGTCAGGTTGATGTGACAGGGCCGCGACTGCGGCATAGGTCATGGTCAGGGGGCAACAGGTGCCACCTTCGATTTGGGTTTGCAGATATTCCAGAACTGCGTGACTGACATGACCATTATCATCCGTATTCTGCCATGCAATGGAAGATATACCTGCTTCGGTTCCTATCTGCATCATGCGGTGGTAGGAGGGATGGAATGTGACCTCATCAAGCCGGTTGCCATACTCATCGAAAGATTTCAACTCGGGCAGATGGATATTGGCGAGCCGACCCTGTTCGATGATGTCATCACTACCCAGTAGTGCACCAAATTCTGTCATTCTTTTTTCTGCTGTTTTTCTACCCTCACGTTTGAGGGCATCTAATACAGGCTGATCAGTGGAGAATAAATTGTAATCGGCAAGGCTTATCGGCTGATTAGTGACCTCATGGGTGGACAGAACAGATTTAGGCCTATAGGTTTTCATGGCATGACTCCTGATCATGGTATAGAATATCTATAGTTTAACAGCAAAGTGATGAAAATAAAATATGAACGAAGATGCCGTAAGGAATTATAGAAAACACTTTCGGGAAAAATATATTGCGCAGGACTATAACGGGCGGCGGCATTTGGTGATGACTGTGCTGTCGACCTTTGCCGTGATAGCACTAAGCCTGTATAATCTGGAAAATGTGATGACACTGGAATGGCTGGCCATACCCGGTGCATTTCTGGTTTCAAATTTTGTGGAATATTTGGGTCACAAAGGCCCCATGCACAAGAAGACCCGTTTTCTGGAGGAAATTTTTCAACGCCATGCTGTGCAGCATCACTCATTTTTTACCCATGAACATATGACCTATGATAAGGATCTGGACTTTAATGCTGTACTCTTTCCACCAGTGATGCTGCTATTTTTCTTTGGCGGCATAGCGACAACTGTGGGAATGATAAGTTATCTGGTTTTTGGTGCGAATGTGGCGTGGTTATTTGTCTTTACGGTAACGGTGTATTTCCTGAATTATGAAGTGCTGCATTTCCTCTATCATGTGCATGAGGACGCCTGGACGTCAAAATTACCCCTGATGGCGGGACTGCGCAGACATCATACAATTCATCATGACCGCTCATTGATGAATGAATATAATTTCAATATCACATATCCTATATTTGATTTGATTTTCGGGACTTCCTACAAGGAAGAAAAGTAATAATTCACATCAAACCCATAGTTTTCAGGCTGGATTGACCGCTTTTTGAAATGATCAGGTGATCATGGAGCATAACACCCAATTGTTTTCCGGCCTCCTCAATGCGTTTGGTCATTTCCACATCATCCCGGCTGGGTGTCGGATCGCCACTGGGATGATTATGGACCAGAATTATAGCTGTGGCATGCAGCTCCAGGGCTCGTTTTATGACTTCGCGGGGGTAGACAGGCGTGTGGTCAATGGTGCCTTCCTGCTGCTTTTCATCGGCAATCAGGCGATTCTTCCGGTCCAGAAACAGGATGCGGAATTGTTCTTTTTTCTGGTGACCCAGCTGGATCTGGCAATAATCAACCAGTGCCTGCCAATTGGACAGGACAGGTTTATTCATAATTTTACCCTGCGCCAGTTTCTGTGCGGCGGCTTCAACCAGTTTCAAGGCGGCAATGGCTGTGTCACCGATGCCGGATATTTCTTTCAGGCGTTCAGATGAAGCACTGATCACTTCGGTAAAGCTGCCAAAATGGGCTATTAACGCCTTGGCCAGTGGCTTAACATCCCTGCGTGGGATTGCTGAATATAGCAGCAGTTCCAACAGTTCGTAATCTGCAACAGCTTCTTGGCCTCCTTTACGAAAACGGTCTTTTAATCTTTGTCGGTGACCAGTGAAATGCGGCTTGTCTTTTGGATTGTCTGAAGTCAATATTACCCCTAACTCATGTTACTTATATGGTGGTTTACTGTATCCCATGGGCGACAGAGTAAAGATTTCCACACCGTTTTCTGTAACGGCCATGCTATGTTCAAACTGGGCAGACAGGGATTTGTCCCTGGTGACGGCAGTCCAGCCATCTTTTAATACCTTAATCTCCGGTTTGCCAAGATTTATCATCGGTTCAATGGTAAAAAACATACCCACTTTCAGTTCCGGTCCTTCGCCCGGATTACCAAAATGCATGATATTGGGTGCATCGTGGAAAATACGGCCCAGACCATGCCCGCAAAAAACCTCGACCACACCACAACGTTCGGATTCGGCATATGTCTGAATAGCGTGCCCTATATCACCAACCGTGGCCCCGGGGCGCACGGCGGCAATACCCCGCATCAGACATTCATAGGTTATATCTACCAGCCGTCTGGCCTTGACAGATGTCGGTCCAACCATATACATGCGGCTACTGTCCCCGTACCAGCCGTCCACAATGACGGTGACATCAATATTTACTATATCACCTTTTTTCAATTTTTTCGGTCCCGGAATACCATGGCAGACCACATGATTTATCGAGGTGCAGATGGATTTTGGAAAACCGCGATAATTTAGCGGGGCACTGATTGCATTCCTTTGTTCAACAAAATCGGCGCATAGCTGATCAAGTTTATCTGTTGTGACACCAGGCTGTACATGCTCTGTGATCATATCCAGAGTTTCTGCTGCCAGACGGCCGGCTGTGCGCATACCTGCCATGTCTTCTGGCTCATACAGCTTTATGGCGTTGCTTGCCGCAGCCTCTGGTTTACTTGCCCTGATATATTTCATTCTTTATCCATTAAAGACGAATTGGAATTCGCTCAGTTACTATAATCTCTTTATCTGTTAAATTACAACCGTAACAAACGGCCTCTACTCCACCATAAAGCGCCGCATCAAGTGTAGACGCATATGTAGGGTCAATATCGGCAGCAATACTAAATTCTGAACAATCACTGCGTTGGATGAGATAAACCATCATTGCACGATAACCGTCCGCAACCATTTGCGTGAGTTCATGCAGATGCTTGGTTCCCCGCGAGGTGACAGAATCAGGAAATTCTGCGAGGCCTTTTTTGCGCGACAGGGTGATGCTTTTGACTTCCACATAACAATCCATATCACCCAGCACAGATTCTGACAGGAAAATATCAATACGGCTGTTCTGACCATATTTCATTTCACGGCGCAGGGCATTATACCCGTCAAGTTCCGTTATAGTGCCGTCATTTATGGCATCCTGCACAAGCCGGTTGGGATGGGCTGTATTGATGCCGATGAGAGTTCCGTCCACCTCCACCAGCTCCCATTTAAATGATAGCTTTGCTTTGGGGTTGGTGGCTGGGGACAGCCAGACTATATTGCCCTCATCCTTCAGCCCCATCATGGAACCGGAATTGGCGCAATGAGCGGTGACGGTTTCCCCATTATCAAGCAAAACATCAGCCAGAAAGCGTTTATAACGCTTTATCAGAGTGCCGCGAATAAGTTTATGTTCAAATTTCATAAAGACAGGGTATAGTCAGAAAGCAAATATGAATCAAACAAGAAGAAATAAATGATCAAGACAGTAACCGCCAGTATGATCATCATAGGGGATGAAATTCTGTCCGGGCGGACAAAGGATGCCAATCTCAATCATTTGTCTTTGTGGCTTAACCGTATGGGGGTTCAGTTGCAAGAAGTTAGGGTGATTCCCGATATTGGTCAGGTGATACAGGATACGGTGAATGACCTGCGCGTACGCTTCGACTATGTTTTTACCACGGGTGGTATCGGACCAACCCATGATGATATTACAGCGGAAAATATTGCTAAAGCATTTGGTGTGGCTTTTGTGCAGAGTGAAACATCACTGGCATTGTTGCAGAAGCATTATGGCAATGAGAAAATTTCTGATGCCAGGCTCCGCATGACCATGATACCTGAAGGCGCCAGCCTGATTAAAAATCCCGTCAGCTCTGCCCCAGGTTTTCAGATGGAAAATGTCTTTGTCATGGCCGGCATACCAGTGGTGATGCAGAGCATGTTACTGGATCTGGAATTACGAATTTTCGGTGGCGACAAGATGTTGTCCAAAGCTATTCATGTTTTTGAAGGCGAGAGCAATTTTGCCGGGGTGTTGGAAAATGTGGAGAAAGAATTCCCCAATGTTTCTCTGGGCAGCTACCCTTTTTTCCGCAGGAAAAGATTTGGCGCCAGCTTTGTTCTCAGATCTCAGATCGAGGCCGACCTTGATCAGGCGCTGGAGATGTTAAAGCTTGAAATCGGGGCCATGGGCAAGGAATGCTTTGACGGGGAAGCAGAATTGTAAAATAATCCAATAATTGAAAATTCAGTATATATTTTATCGCAAGAATATGTAATATCCCAGTCACATATTTTCTTGTGGGAGTATATGTGCGTCTGTGGTGAAATTGGTAAACACAACAGACTTAAAATCTGTCGGCCGCAAGGCCTTGCCGGTTCAAGTCCGGCCAGACGCACCACTCCTGCCTTCCTAGAGATTGCAAAATTACTTTATTCTGCTTTATCCATATGAGTTTGCGATTTATTTTAGAGCCTTAATCAATCTATGGGCGTAAAATGACTTTTTTCCGGTTTTTTGAGGCAGGAGAGGTTGCTTATTTTAAAAAGAAACTTTATATTATTAATCGTTCGGGCGTGCTCGGACACACTAAGGGACGTTCCACCTAATCTGACCCCCAACAGATTTTTGTGAAACGTCCCTTTACCATTTCCCCAATTTTGCCATCCCATCAAAGGGTGCTGGAGCAAAGGCGGTATGTTTATTCCCGCTCACTATATGTAATTCTTTCCACGGCGTATATACGACAAATGTAATTAGAGCGTAGTACATCTGTACTATTTTTGGGTGATATTGGCTGTGAATATGGTAATGTAGTGGAATTATATGATGACAACTGTTGCGACAGTAATGCATATTAACATTGCGCATTAGTATGTATGTAAGTATTCGGTCAAACCAAAATTGGAAAAGGGTTCGTTGATGAGAGTATTATTGGTGGATGACCATGCCTTGTTTCGGGACGGCTTGAAACTTGTTTTAAAGCAACTTGGTGAAGAAGTAGAAATAAGCGAGTGTGGAACTTGTGAAGAAGCCTATGAGATTATCAAGGAAAGTGAAGGATTTAATTTGATCCTCCTTGATGTTGACCTTCCTGTTATTTCAGGTATAGAAGGCTTGCAGGAATTCCGCAAACTTGACCCCAGTGCGCCGATTGTATTTTTATCAGGCGCAGACGATCAGAAGCTAATCAGAAAAGCACTTGAATTGGGTGTCATGGGATATATTCCCAAAACACTGAACAGTGAAATAATAGTTCAAGCTCTTCGGCTTATTATGAAAGGCGGCAGATATGTCCCCGACAATATTTTACTGCAAGCAGATGAGCCAGCACATCAGGAAATTATTCTTACAATGCGACAAAAAGAGATATTGAATTTAATTTCACAGGGCAAGGCAAATAAGGAAATTGCCAATATTCTGGGTATTGCGGATAATACGGTCAGGGTACATATCTCGGCAATTTTCCAGATACTGAAGGTTAATAACCGGACAGAAGCCGCTTTTGCCGCACTGCAGGAAGGTCTGGTTTCACCATATTGAGGAATTCTCAAGAGATGCACAGCGTTGAAAACGAAAGAGTTGTTTTTGTTGAGCAGATAAAAATGCTGGTGAATCAAACACAGGTATTGATATGGATGACCCTGATATCGTCGGCTGTTATTTTTTTACTCTTACTCGACAAAGTCCCTATCCATATACCTGTAGTGTGGTTAAGCAGTATTATACTATTTACTGGCGTTAGGCTCTGGCACTATCATCGATACACTCGGGATAAAATCACCGTTGATAATGCCCGTATTCATGGGGCAATTTATGTCTTTTTTTCCTTTTTGATTGGTATCTTTTGGGGTTCTTTGGGGTTGTTTCTGCCTATTTTATCAGATCCCCTGATGCAGATACTTTTGGCTGTCTTGTTATGTGGCTTGATTGCTGGGGCAGTGGCATACTTATCCGTCTACAGTTTGGTCTATTATGCCTTTGCCATACCTTGCGTTTTACCATTTGCCATTCGCTGTATTCTGTCACAGCATGAAACCCTTGTACCTGTTGGGTTTTTGTTGCTGTTTTTACTTTGCCTCAACTTGTTTAATAGTCAACGGGGGCAAAAAAATATCCTGACAGGAATAAATCTGGTACGGGAAAATATGGCGCTGATCGCAAAGCTTAAAGATGAAAAAATTAATGCTGAGGAGGCACGCAATATTGCGGATCATAACAATGAGGCCAAATCACATTTTTTAGCAGCCGCCAGCCATGATTTACGTCAGCCTCTTCATGCCATGGTTTTCTTTGTCGAGGCATTACAACTTGAAAAAGATCCCGCCAAGATTAAAAACCTGATCAAAAAAATTGCCCAGACATCTGAAGCTCTGAGAAATCTTCTGGGCTCGCTTCTTGATATTTCAAAAATTGAAGCCGGGGGTATGGAGCCTGACAGGACTCATTTTAATTTGAATGAGCTGTTAATGGAGGTTATTCAGGAATTCACCGAGCTGGCAAATGAAAAAGCTTTGAACCTCAGCTATGACCCTTGTGTAAGAACGGTGCATAGTGACAAGGAAATGCTTGGCAGGATTCTTCGTAACCTTGTTAGTAATGCCATACATTATACCGATATTGGCTATGTGAATATATCTTGTGAAGTTGAAAATGGATATGTCATTATCCATGTGTCAGATAGTGGCATCGGCATACCTGAGAATAACAAAAAAGATATATTTCGAGAATTTTTCCAGATAAATGAAGGGGAAGATGAGCCATCACATGGTCTTGGCCTTGGCTTATCAATCGTTGATGGCTTATGTGGTTTGCTTGGTCATGAAATAAGCCTTAAATCTGAACTGTCAGCTGGTTCTATCTTCTCAGTTAAAATCCCGCAAGGCAATTTAAACCTGGTTAATCTGGAATCACATGAGCCTGATATTTTGCCGGGTGACGTGATTGCCAAGACAATAATATTGAATAATGAGTTGGCATCTCTCGAAAGTATAAGTGGAATAATGCGCCATTGGGGACATATTGTGGCAGATTTCAATACCTGTACCGAGGTAATGGAATTTCTCGCGACAGAAGATTTTATCCCGGATTTGGTCATTTCAGATATAAAACTCCGGGATGCTTCCGGTATTGAGGCCATTGAGGCCATTCAGGTGCAGATTGCCAAAAAAATACCCGGAATTATCATGACGGGAGAGGGAAGTGGAGCAGTCACAAACAAGGTTCGCTCTAACGGCTTTTCTGTCTTGCAAAAACCGGTGCAGCCCGCAAAACTCAGAAGTATCGTATCCTATCTGGTTCAGGGTGAGCGATTATCATAATGCCCCCTCATGTCGCAGAAGCCATGTTTTTCTTGCCAATCCACCGGCATAGCCCGTAAGGGAGCCATTCTTTCCGATTACCCTATGACAGGGAATAACAAGGGCGATGGGGTTAAGTGAATTGGCATACCCAAGTGCACGAACGGCCTTGGGGCGGCCTATTTGGCGAGCGAGGCCACTGTAGCTTATGGTGCTTCCTGATGGAATTTCCCTCAGCGCCTGCCAGATTCTTTTCTGAAATTCCGTACCATTCATGATGACATTCACGTCATTAAGTGCTGCGGTATCCCCCGATAGATAACGCGTCAGAATAATGCGAAAGCCAAAGGGGTCTGGTTCTTGTATCAGGCGGTAATCAGGATAGTTTTTAGCTAGGATTTTATAACAACGTGCTTCATATTCACCGAATTCTAGTGCACATAAAATGCCCTCATCATAGACCATGATCAGGGGGCCTATTTTGCTATCAAAATAATCAATAACCAGTTGTTTTGTCATATGTCAATTTTCACTTTCTTCTAAATCATTTGCCCATAAGTGCATGGCGGCATAAGCTCGCCAGGGGCGCCAGTTTTCTGATATTTTTTCTAATTCCTTCGCTGTCGGTCGTGGGCTACCATTCTTCTGCATCCGTTTCAGCAGCACCAGATCAGCGCTCGGAAAGGCATCAGCTTCGCCCATGGCCCGCATGGCAACGTAGTTTGCTGTCCATGGGCCAATACCCGGCAGTCTGCACATATGCGTGATAAAGTCGGTCAGGTTGGACGGGTGTTGAAAAAATACTGGATCATCAGTCAGGGTGCGGGCCAGATGCTGAATGGCCTTGACCCTGTTTCCGGTGATACCCAATCCAGACAGATCAGCCTTGGCCAGTATTTCAGGTGAAGGAAAAATATGTGTCAGTGATGCATAGGGTGTCTTGCAGGGCAGACCATAGCGGCTAACGATCCGCCCGGACAGTGTTGTTGCCGCCGCAACAGTTACCTGTTGTCCTAAAATAGCCCGTACAGTCAGTTCAAAAGCATCCCAGGCCCCAATAACCCTGAGTCCAGGATTGGACTTTATCCGTTCTGTCAAGTCCGAATGACCTGATAAACACTCGTTAACAACAGCAATATTGGTATCAAGGTCAAATATATTTCTTACGCGTGACAGGATCAGTGGGAGTGAGGTGATTTCAGAAGTACGGACGCTTACGGATAATAAATTTTCGTTTTCGAGAGGAGAAACAGTAAAACTGCCCGCCTTTCCCTGTAAGTGGAATGTGCGTGAGTAGCTGTCATCGCAGACGCGTTCAACACCGGGAATGGCACGGGAGCCAAGGTAATTTATTATATTATCCCAATTGTAAGGCGGGCTATAGTCAAGCTTCAAAGTTATCTCTGCGGATTTGCTCACGGTGGAGCCGCTTTTTCTTCTTATATCAGAAGGGCTTAATCTAAAATTTCGCTTCAGAGCATCATTAAAGCGGCGCACACTTTGAAAGCCTGCCGCATGGGCTACCTGAGCAACAGGCAAGCTGCTTTCGCATAAAAGCTGTTTTGCCATTAACAGCCGTCGGGTCAGGGCGACATTTTTTGGGGAGGTTCCCATATGTTTCTGGAACAGTCTGCGGAAATGTCGTTCCCCCATTCCCATCTTTTCGGCCAGTTCAGGGATGCCATTCTCATTGAGAAAACCATCCGAAATATATCTGAGTGCCTTGGTGACTGTGGCCGATGTGCCATGCCACCCGGGAAAATTGGGCGACAGCTCGGGACGGCATCTGAGACAAGGCCTGAAACCCGCTGCCTGCGCCGCTGCTGCAGAAGGCATAAATCGGCAGTTTTCTAGCTTTGGCGGGTTGGCCGGACAAATGGGGCGACAGAATATACCAGTAGTCAGCACAGCCGTATAAAAACGCCCGTCATATCGTTTGTCTCGGGCTAAAACTGCCCTGTAGCAAGTTTGATTATCCAAAATACATTCCTAATTTCTATCGTCATAGAGTAACAGAAGTTATTATCAAATACGCGCCATTTTCGGACTCCGCCGTTATGGTGAGATATTCTCGATGGAAATTAGGGACATAAAGCATATTGGTAGTGCAATGCGTACAAGGAGTTATGGTAACAATTTAAGGTATTTTTTTAATCTTTATTAATAAACTAAGTATATAAGAAAAACATAGAATATGTGGAAACACCTGTTTGTAGTGGGTAAATAACAATAATAACCAAAGGTAGATGGAATAAATATGGGGATGCTTAGCACCAAAATAGCTTCCAAAGACTTGTTATTACTGGCTCAGGAAAAGACCTTTTCTGCCAGGAGTGAGCTGGTAGAAAATATTGCTGACATGTTCCTGTCTCCTGAAGGGCGGCTAAATGAGCACGAGCGTGCTCTGATGAACGATGTTTTACTAAAACTTATCAACTCAGTAGAAAAGTCCGTCAAGAAGGATTTGAGCAAACGACTGGCTGAAATTGATGATGTTTCCCCCGAACTCGCGGCCAAATTGGCCAACGAGACAATCGATATTGCTGAACCAATGCTGCTCAAGAGTGGCGTGCTGAAGGATGAGCAGCTGATTGAGGTCATCCGTAACCGTACGGAGGCCCATCGTATGGCCATTGCCATCCGTGCCCATGTCAGTGAAGAAGTCAGCAGTGAGTTGATTGAACAAAGCAGCGATGATGTTGTTGAAGCCCTGATCCGTAATAAAAATGCAAAAATCTCAGACCTATCCGTAAAATATCTGGTAACAGAATCTCAGAATGTCGATCAGTTTCAGGAACCACTGTTAAACCGTCAGGATCTTCCCGTTGACTTGGCTTGCCGTATGTATTGGTGGGTATCTGCGGCCCTGCGGCGAAAGATTGTTCTGGATTTTAATATGGACAATATCCAGATTGATGATGCTATTGAAATGGCAACAAAAACAGCAATTCAGAAGCATGATTCAACTGACGGCATTATGAGAACGGCACTCTCCTTAGCCAGGGAACTGGCCAGTTCAGGAGAATTGGATATAAATTTTCTGCGCCGTTGCCTCCGGCAGGAAAAAATTAATTTATTTGTTGCTGGTTTGTCAGAATTGACCGGGCTGGCTGTGGAAATAATATGGCGGGCCATTCGGGAAAGAACTGGCGAAAGTCTGGCTATTATCGCTAAATCACTTGATATTGACCGGGACAGCTTTGCCTCATTGTTTTTATTGATCGTGCAATCTCGTTCCGGGGGCAGGGCAAGAACGACCGGACTGGTAAATTCAATTTTATCATTGTATGATGACATAAAAGCAAAAAATGCCAAGGTAGCTGTAAGACACTGGCAACGTGACTTCGGCTATCAGAATGCTATTTTGGATATGAGGGACGTCGTATAATCATGTTTAGCAGATCTGATCAAAATATCTCGGGTGCAAAAACCACAGAAAAAAGGCTGGTTTCAAAATTAAAACATCAGACAATCATTCCGCTTGAACTGGTGCAGCGTGTTTCGGCCAATACCAATAAAAAACCAAACAATAAGCCGTCAACGGTCATTGATAAAATTCATCAGCTTATTTCCCATATGAGCTTTGATGAGACTATTCCTTTGTATATTTCCACTATTTCCGGTGAACTGGCCTACGTTAATGAAGGGTACAGAGAGCTCGTTTCCAACTGTGAATATACTGGAAAATCAAGCGCAAAACATATCGATGACAGCCGGTTGCCAGCAAGCCTGACGGCAATTTTGAATGAGGTCCAACTGACCCGGCAAAATGTTTCCGTTGAAGAAGCCATTAAAGTACAGGGGGGCCTGAGACAATATCGTTCCCGTCATTTCCCGGTGTGTGATGATGACGGCAAGGTGATTGCTGTTGGTGGAACATATGTGGACTGTACGGACAAGATACAGATACTTGGCCATGAAAGCCTGATGCAGCAGAGGTTCAGGGATTTTGCCCGGGCAACATCTGACTGGTATTGGGAAATTGACCGTGATTATAATATTACTTTTGTTTCGGATCGATTGATGGCGATTACCGGCAAACCTGGAATACTTATGAAAGGTAAGAATTTTGAAGATTTCGGTGAGTTAAAATCGGATATTGCTGGCAAAGACATCAGCTGCACCAATTTTCTTGATGCTATGAAACCGTTCCGGGATCAACTCTTCCTGATCAGGGATACTGAGGAGGAACTGGTATATACCCATCTCAGTGGCGTGCCAATTTTTGACTCTTCAACTGGTGAATTTATGGGCTATCGGGGCGCCGGAATGGATGTTACTGCCAATTACAAGTCACGACTGGAGACATTGGCGGCTCAGAAAAATCTGGAGCTTACCCTTGAAGAACTCACCAATAAAAATATTCAACTGGATATGGCTTCTGTGGAGTCTGAAGCTGCTCTTGGTGCTAAAAATGAATTTCTCGCCGCCATGAGCCATGAGTTACGCACTCCGCTGAATGCAATCATTGGCTTTGCCGAGGCCATGAAACTGGAAGTATTCGGCGATTTGAATCCACAGTATGTGTCTTATAGCAATGATATTATGTCTGCCGGGCAGCATCTACTGGAACTGATTAATGATGTGCTTGATGTGGCCATGTTGGAAAGTGGTAAAATCGAGCTTGATACAACTGCAGTCTCTCTAAAGGAAATTATCAACAAAGCACTGAGTTTGATTGTATTAAGAGCCAACCAGAAACATCTGGATATCAATGAGATTAGTATAGCAAAAGACTTCTCAATTCATGCTGACGAACGCCGTGCGGTACAAATATTTGTCAATTTGCTTAGCAATGCAGTGAAATTTACCCCAGAGGGCGGCAAGATTGGCATCAGGGTTGACAGCAAAGATGCATCCACCGTTGCCATTACGGTTTGGGATAACGGAATTGGTATTCCTGAAGATCAGCAGAAACTTGTATTTGAAAAATTCCATCAGGTCACTGATAACGTTTATTCCCGGAAGGAAGAAGGTACCGGACTTGGGTTGCATATTTCCCAACATCTGGCCCGTCAGATGGGGGGAAATATTACAGTAGAGAGTATTATCAATGAGGGTTCGGAATTTACCGTGACTTTTAGACGGTATACTGACTAATTTCTATGAATGTTCTTACTGGATGCGAGATCAGAATTTTTTGGAAGAAATTCCGGGAAACACAGTTTTTCTGTCAGATCTGACAGATTATGGCCATCCAGAACCTCAAAAAATGAATTCAACGCCATATGCAGAACACCAGCCAATATGCAGTGTTCAATAATCTTGCAATCAGTATTATTTTTATCAAAGCATTCAACGACACTTAAATCATCTTCGGTATAGCGAATTAACTTGCCAAGGTTAATATCCTTTGCAGCCATGCCCAGACGAAACCCACCATTTTTACCCCTTACCGTTTTCAGATAACCACCCTTGCCAAGTTCATGGACAATCTTCATAAGATGATTACGGGAAATATCGAAGACTGCAGAAATTTCCCGGATGGAAACAAGTCGGTCATCATTTACCGCTACATACATCAAAAGGCGCAGTGAATAATCTGTGAAGGACGTTAATCTCATTAGAGTTCTCCATCTGTTTTTTGCAGTTTCAAAAATTCGCTTTTCCGCATCTTTTCTGATTCAGATTTTAATTGCCCACAGGCGGCAAGAATATCTTCACCTCTGGGGCTGCGAACAGGTGCCGAAATGCCCTTGCTAAAAATATATTCAGAAAATCTTTTTATCTGCTTTTCATCGGAACGCTGATAGTTGGATCCCGGCCACGGGTTAAAGGGAATAAGGTTAACCTTGGCAGGGATTTCATATTTTTTTAGCAGTCTGACCAGTTGTCGTGCATCATCATCACTGTCATTAATGCCTTTGAGCATAATATATTCAAAGGTGATCCGCCTTGATGTTTTGGCACCCGGATAATCGCGGCAGGCGGCCAGTAGTTCTTCCAGAGGATATTTTTTATTGATGGGCATAATATCATTGCGCACATCATTATTTACCGCATGGAGAGAAATAGCCAGATTTACATTTATTTCCTCGCCACACCGTTTCATTTCTGGCACCACACCCGATGTTGACAAGGTAATGC
>JAJFIP010000273.1 GCA_021774875.1 Emcibacter sp. | reverse complement strand
ATCCATGTGCGTTCAAAAGATCACAAAAGAGTTTCATGTTCAATTCATTGTCTTCAACAACAAGTATTTTTTTACGCATTTTATTTTCCAGACCATCGCTCAGTTGAATCGCCAGCTCCTCCGAGACTTACATTTATAGCTATCAATGATATTATTCCACAAAAATATAAGCATCTTATGAAAAAGCTGTTAACAGAACTGCCCTGGTGTATAAATAAATCCAATTTTTATTAAATAATGTTATTATCTGGCATGAATTACGATCAGGCAGAGATTATTGGCCTACAAGCCCTCACCCATGTTGCAAAGCATGAAGATATATTGCTGGCATATATAAGCTTATCGGGCATTACCCCCGAGGAATTGAGGAATTCCGCGGCAAATCCGGCAACATTAGGCAGTATTCTGGATTATTTCCTGCAAGATGAAAAAAGGCTGATTTCATTTTGTGAAGCGGTGTCTGTGGCGCCAGATAAACTGAAAAAAGCAAGACAGTATCTTCCTGGTGGCGAAACTGTTCCCTATAGCACTTAAAACGCGAGTTTAAGATCAAAAATGAAGTTTGCCCTTGAGCAATTGGAATCAATTTCACTGAATAGCTCACGTCCTGTCATTATTTCCGATGCTGATGAAGTCATTTTGCATTTCTCCGATATGTTATCGGAATATCTGCTCACTCAGGGAATGTATGTAAATTTTATCAGTTATGCTTTGGAAGGAAATATCAAATATACCGATACTGATAAAGCAGTTGATAGTGGCCTTTTTAGAGAAATACTTGATGATTATTTTGAAAACTATGTTGAAAAACAACCTCTGGTAAAAGATGTGGCTGAACATTTGGAGAATTTATCTGCGCTCTGCGACATCGTTATCCTGACCAATATTCCCCATAATTTTGCCAGTCGGCGACGTAAGCAATTGAGTGACAGCGGCCTGAACTATCCCATGATTTCAAGCAGCGGACCAAAGGGGCCTGTTATGAAAGTCATCCGTGATATGACGCCTGAAAAATTAATCTTCATTGATGATATTTCCCATCACCATAAATCAGTGGCCAAAGCAGTGCCTGATGCTCTTCGAATTCAGTATATTGCCAATGATCACCTGAACAGCATTGAAGAAAAATCAAAATATTGTCATCACAGATGCCGTGACTGGTTCCATATAGAACAGGTTATCCGGGAATATCTGCAAATGGATGAAGGATGACAGGATTTTGCCGCGACTGTTTATCAGATTTTGACGTCACGACATCAGATAACAGATGCCCGGACTGCAGCAGCCCACGGGTTTTGCACCATCCTGAATTAAGTGAATTAACCCTGGCTCATATCGATTGTGACGCATTTTATGCCAGTGTTGAAAAGCGCGACAATCCAGAACTGCTCGCCAGCCCCCTGATTATTGGCGGCGGCAAGCGCGGCGTAGTCGCCACATGCTGCTATATTGCCCGCAGCTTTGGCATTCATTCTGCCATGCCCATGTTTCAGGCCAGAAAGCTATGCCCCGATGCGATTATTATACCACCCAACATGAAAAAATATACCAGTGTCAGCAAGCAGGTACGAGTGATTTTTGACCAAATGTCGCCGAATATAGAACCCCTGTCCATTGATGAGGCCTTCATTGATCTTTCGGGTACAGAAAAACTTCATGGAACTATTGCTGCAAAAACTCTGGCGCACACAGTACAGAAAATCGAAAATGATGTGGGGATCACTGTTTCCGTGGGACTGAGTTATAATAAATTTCTGGCAAAGCTTGCGTCTGATTTTGATAAACCACGCGGTTTTTCTATCATTGGCCAAGCCGAGGCAAAGAATGTTCTGGCCCCCCTGCCCATTTCCAAAATTTGGGGTGTTGGCAAAGTCATGCAAAAGAAAATGCACCATGACGGCATCAGCCAGATTGGCCAGTTGCAGCATCTTGATAAAAAATATCTGATCCGCAATTACGGCATAATGGGAGAGAGGCTTTTTCACTTTTCACGGGGACAGGACAGCCGTTATGTGAGTAGTAGAACCAAAACAAAGAGCATTTCCAATGAGATTACTCTAAACAAAGACCTGTCCAATTATTCGGAACTGAAACCTCTGCTCTGGCAACTGTGTGAGAAAGTATCTGCCCGGCTGAAAAATAACATCAAGGCAGGAAATGTTATCACATTGAAACTTAAAACCACGTCATTCAGGCAATTAACCCGTTCAACTACGCTGGATAGTCCCACCCAAATGGCAGAAATGTTATTTGATGTTGGAAAACATATGCTTACGGAAGAATGTGGTGGACAGGAATATCGCTTGATCGGGATTGGGGTTTCGGGTTTATGCGGCATTGAACAGGCGGACCAGCCTGACCTTATTGACAACTGGCGTACAAAAAAAATAAAAACCGAAAGATTAATGGACAACATCCGAAATAAATATGGTAAGGATGTCATAAAAAAAGGCCGTAACCTAATATAAGGGGATAAAAATGAACAAACTTATTTCACTATTCATCGTATTATTTTTTGTGCAGACTTCTCTGGCTGAAGTGTCAGGGAGTGCAGAAGGCGAAGGTCAATATGACCGTCTGATACTCAGGGGCGGATATGTAATCGATGGTACTGGTGCCCCCGCTTATGGCCCGGTTGATATTGTTATCGAAAAAGACAGGATCACTGAAATAAGAAATGTGGGAACGCCGGGGATTGCCATCAACCCTGATGTTCGTCCAAAAAAAGGCAACCGTGAAATTGATGCTCACGGTAAATTTATCCTGCCCGGGTTTATTGATCTTCATAGCCATATCCATTCCCTGAATTCTGAACAGGGCGTTTCATCTGACTATATCTTCAAACTACAGCTGGGCCACGGCATTACCACAATCCGCAGTGTGGGGACATTCGATGATGAACGAATAATGGGTTTTAAAAAGCGCAGCGCAAAGAATGAAATCACCGCACCTCGTATTTTAGCCTACCCCATATTCGAAGACTTCATGAATTCCGATATTAGCAGCCCTGAAGCCGCGCGCAAACGAGTCCGGGAAATCAAAAAAGACGGCGGCGACGGTATTAAATTCTTCGGATCTCCTGAAGAAATATTATGGGCCGCTTTGGATGAAGCCAAAAAACAGGGGCTACAGACAACTATGCACCATGCCCAGCTTGATGTCATCCATGCCAATGTGTTGACAACTTCCGCCCATGGCCTGAACAGTATGGAACATTGGTACGGCCTGCCGGAAGCCCTGTTTGAGGACAGGATCGTACAGGATTATCCCACCGATTATATTTACAACAATGAACAGGATCGTTTTGGACAGGCAGGACGCCTGTGGAAACAGGCAGCAAAGCCGGGCAGTAAAAAGTGGAACGAGGTAATGGAAACCCTGCTGGCAAGGGATTTTGCCCTTGATCCCACTTTCACAATTTATCTGGCAAGCCGTGATCTGATGCGCATGAGCCGCGCGATATGGCATGATGAATATACCATGCCCGCATTATGGGAATTTTATCGCCCGAACCGACATTCTCATGGCGCTTATTGGTATTACTGGACCACTGAAGATGAAATAGAATGGAAGAATAATTTTAAGCTATGGATGCAGTTCATCAATGAATATAAAAATCGCGGCGGTAAAGTGGGAATAGGTAGTGACACCGGCTATATCTACAGCCTCTATGGTTTTGGTTATATTCAGGAATTGGAACTGATGCAGGAAGCAGGCTTCCACCCGCTGGAAGTTATTCGGGCAGCGACCAAAATCGGGGCACAAATCATCAAAAAAGACAGCGAAATTGGCACAATTCAGGTTGGTAAGAAAGCTGACTTTGTCATAGTGGATGAAAATCCGGTCCAAAACCTTAAAGTTTTATATGGTACCGGTGCCATCAAACTGAATGATGATACGGGCAAGGTTGAACGGGTCGGCGGTGTGCGCTGGACCATCAAAGACGGTATTGTTTATGACGCCGCCAAACTAAGGGCTGATGTGCGAAAAATGGTCCGAGATGCTAAAATAAAGGCCGGAATCTCGCTTGATAAACCACTGAGTGTTTCCAACGTGCCGGTGGAATAAATAATCCCTTTGCAAGACTGATCTCCCATTGACAAAGTATATTATGGTTAACAGCCGTTAACCATATTTAGTGACATTTTTACCCGCTCAGGCAGGTAATTATTTCCACCATAGCAAGATAGCCATATTTTTTTCTTTAAATTCAATGCGTTAAACATTGGCATGATGCTTGCTCATATATTCTATGAACTTCATAATCGAATATAGGGAATATCATGAATCATTTTACAGTTCCGCTGAAACCACAGGATACCGTTCCAGCAAATGAGATTAACAAACTTGCCGATGAGTTGTTGATGAATTTCAAGGTGTCGGGAAAAAACCTGTCTACTAAAAGTTGGGATATACTTGCCGAAATCCTGGATTTTGTTGTTGAAGCCGAACAGACAATAGCTGATCAAAGTGAACTGATTGAAAAACTTGAAGTCATGACGTCCACAGACCCCCTGACTGGCTTGTTAAACCGGAGGGGAATCATGCAAGAGCTGGAAAATACCATTGCCACAGCTGAACGGCACGGTGAGTCTGCTCTCTTTGTCTATATTGATCTGGATCGTTTTAAACGGATTAATGATACCTTTGGTCATGCGGCTGGTGATGCCAAATTAAAATTTGTCGCAGAATCCCTGCTTTCTTCCATTCGCCAGACTGATTATGCCGCGCGTCTGGGCGGAGATGAATTTGCCCTGCTGTTGAAACATTCCGAATTTGAAGGCGGCAAACACCGCACCCACTTCATTCAACAACAGTTAAACTTTGCCAAGTTCAAATATAAAACTCATGTGATTCCCATAAGGGCAAGCTTTGGAATTGCTGAAATATCGCCCGGCATAAAGTTGGATGACATCATAAAAATCGCCGATAGCCAGATGTATCGCAACAAAACCATCCGAACCAGTCGTTAGAGTCTTTCTATTTGTATCTTTTCCTGACCTGTGTATTCTGTGAACCAGAAATCATAAAAGAGGAAAAAATACGATCATGAGTAATACTCCCGAAGAAAATCTTGCCAGACTTGGCATTGAGCTGCCGACACCGGTTGCACCTGTAGCCAATTATGTTCCCTTTGTCCAAACAGGCAATCTGCTATCTATTTCCGGACAGGTTCCTGTGGATTTACAAGGCAATTTTCCCTATTTGGGCAAAGTCGGCGAAGACGTGAGCGAGGAAGATGCTGTTAAGGCGGCCTGTCTGTGTGCCATAAATATCATTAGTCAGGCCAGAGTAGCCTGTGACGGCGACCTGAGCCGCATTGTCCGCATCGTGAAACTTGGTGCCTTTGTCAATTGTGTTGATGGTTTTGCTGGCCAGCCTGCTATTGTCAACGGGGCTTCTGATTTTATGGTTGCAGTTTTTGGTGAAGCTGGCAGACATTCCCGTTCCGCAGTTGGAACTAACGCCCTGCCCCTAAATGTTCCTGTGGAAATAGATGCACTTATAGAGCTTTCTTAAAGTGCTACATAAATTTCTTACACATACCCCTTTTGCCCATCGTGGCCTTCATGGTCCGGTAACAGGTCATGTGGAGAATTCCCTGTCAGCCTTTCAGGCAGCAAATGCGCTTGGTCATGGGTTTGAACTTGATGTCTTGCTAAGTCATGACAACAAAGCCATGACATTTCATGATCTGTCCCTCAATCGTCTGACGGGTCATTCTGGTGAAATTCACGATTTCACTGCAGAGCAGCTGTCACAGATCAAATTAACCGGTTCAGATGATGTCATCCTGACGCTGGAAAATATTTTAAACAGCATTGATCAGCACTATCCTGTCCTGATTGAAATAAAAGGCGATCAGGGAAGGCCTGATCATATGGCACAGGCCGTTTTCAGGGACATCTGTACCTATACCGGCCCTGTGGCTGTTATGTCCTTCTATCCCGATATTATTTTGTGGTTTCAAAAACATGCCCCGAATATACCGCGCGGCCTTGTTGCTACCAGTATTAATGATGGGGAACTGCCCGTTGAATATTTCTCAGCCACCATACAGAAATCATATATTAATGATCTGGCGGTGGACTTCATAGCCTATGATATCAAGGCCTTACCCAATGAAGTAACGGAATATTGCCGGGACAAGGACATTCCGGTATTAACCTGGACGGTGCGGACTTCAGCGCAGCAACTTAAAGCCAGCCAATATACAGATAACAACATCTATGAAATTCTGGACTGATGCCCATATACCAGTCCCAAATCATCACCAGTCTGTCTGAAATATCGAAAAAAGACTGGAATAGCTGCTGTTTTAATGACAACACCAGCCATAATCCCTTCCTGTCCTATCAATTCCTGAATGCTCTGGAGACAAGCGGTTGTGCCACCGCAGAAACCGGATGGCAGGCCCAGCATATAATCCTGCGCAAAAGCAATGTTATAGTCGGGGTCATGCCGCTTTATCTGAAAAGCCACTCCCACGGTGAATATGTCTTTGATCATGCCTGGGCCAACGCCTATCACACTGCGGGCGGGCATTATTATCCTAAACTGCAATCTTCGATCCCCTTCACCCCTGTTACTGGTCGCAAGCTGATGGTATGTGAGGGAGAAAATGATAAACAAGTCTCAGACCATCTGTTGAATACCGCGCTGTCACTGGCAAAGAATCTTGGTGTTTCATCCCTGCATGTGACATTTGCTGAAAGTAGTGAGTGGCAGTTCATGGCTGAACATGGTTTTTTGAAACGACTGGATCAGCAATTTCACTGGCTGAATGAGGATTACAGGTCTTTTGATGACTTCCTGAGCGCACTATCATCCCGCAAGCGAAAAAACATCCGTAAGGAAAGGCGTGAGGCAGTAGCGGATGATATTGAAATAGAAGTACTTACGGGCGATGAGATTACTGAAGATCACTGGGATCATTATTTTGCTTTTTATCTTGATACGGGCAATCGAAAATGGGGCCAACCCTATTTAAACAGATTGTTTTTCTCGCTTCTGAGCAAAAATATGTCTGACAAAATAGTTCTGATTATGGCTAGACGTAAGGGAAAATATATCGCAGGAGCACTGAATCTGTTGAGCGATGATACAATATATGGCCGCTACTGGGGCGCCATAGAAGACCATAGATACCTGCATTTTGAAGTATGTTATTATCAGGCCATAGACTATGCCATCCGGCATGGCTTAAAAAAAGTGGAGGCCGGTGCCCAGGGAGAACATAAACTGGCCCGGGGCTACCTGCCCACATCCACCTATAGTGCCCACTGGATCAGAAACCCGTCTTTCAGAACAGCCGTCGCCGATTATCTGGTCCATGAAAGGGATGCCATATTACAGGATCAGGAATTTCTGACGTCACTGGCCCCGTTTAAAAAGGATTAAGACCTAATTCGCTGCCTTTACCAACTTAGGCTTCTTTTTATATTCAATGAATTTTCCGAGACCGCAGGATGGTCCCTGAATTCTGCTGGTAGAATCAAATACTGTAATAATGTCCACATTACAGAGCTGATTGATTGAAAGATTATAAGAAAAGGATTTCTCAAATCCGAGACGCGGGCAGCGGTGCGGCAGATTATTCAGATAAGCTTTCTTTCCCTTCATGATGAAAAGAATATTATTATCATCAATCACCCGACTTGAATAAATACGGGTTAGTTGGACACATCTTTCAACTTTCCCTGTTTTTTCGTATTTTTCCAATGCCTTAGCCAACTTACCTTCTTTTTTATCATCGGCCATTGCAATCAGGGGAATCAAGGACAAACTCAAGGCAAAAATTAGTGATTTTCCAAACATCGGTATTTTCCTTATACGGGGTTGCTAGTATCAAAAAGGATTATACTACGCCCAACCTGAATCTCAAATGAACAAAAACGTTACTGCTCATTTTACAAATTCTTTTGGCTTACCTTTGCTTTTATCAGTAAGTTTCTTGATCGCTGTCGGGGCTGGCTCAATATCGAAGATCAATTTACCATCTTTCACCCTGACCAGAACCTCGCCTCCGGCCACTAATTTACCGAACAACAGCTCATTTGCCAGTGGTTTTTTGACATATTCCTGTATGGTCCGTGCAAGTGGGCGGGCCCCGTATAGAGGATCATAGCCCTTCTCGGAAAGCCATGTCTTTGCCGCCGGGGTCAGGTTAATATGCACATTTCGTTCTTCGAGTTGCATTTCCAGTTCCAGCACAAATTTCTCGACCACCTGCCCCATAATCGTTAATGACAGATTTTTAAAGGGTACTGTGGCATCAAGCCGGTTCCTGAATTCTGGGGTGAACAGCTTTTTAATGGCTTCTTCGGCATCGCCTTCGCGCACACTTGAGCCGAAACCAATGGCTTCCTTGCTCATTTCCATAGCCCCCGCATTGGTTGTCATCACCAGGATCACATTGCGGAAATCAATTTTCTTGCCATTGCTGTCAGTCAATTTGCCATGGTCCATGACCTGTAGCAGGATATTATAAATGTCTGGATGGGCCTTTTCAATCTCATCAAGCAGAATAACACAGTGTGGCGACTGATCCACGGCATCAGTAAGCAATCCGCCCTGATCATAGCCCACATAGCCTGGAGGTGCTCCAATAAGACGGGATACCGAATGACGCTCCATATATTCCGACATGTCAAACCGGTGCAGCTCAAGCCCCAGAAGACTTGCCATTTGTTTGGTCACCTCTGTTTTACCCACTCCCGTAGGTCCGCAGAACAAATAACTGCCGATGGGTTTGTCATCCTGTCTCAGTCCAGCCCTGGACAGCCGTATGGCGTCTGTCAGCACCGTGATGGCATTATCCTGACCATAGATGACCCGCTTCAGATCAACATCAATACTGGCGAGTATGGCGGTATCATCTTTTGAGACGGATTTCGCCGGGATTCTGGCAATTTTTGAAACTACCGTTTCAACATCAACCACAGAAATGTCTTTTTTTCGTTTTTTCGGTGGGAGGAGCATCTGCGATGCCCCTACTTCATCAATGACATCAATGGATTTATCGGGCTGTTTGCGATCGTTAATATGGCGTGATGACAAGTCCACGGCAGCTTCGATAACCTCATCGCTGTATTTGACCCCATGATGCTTTTCAAAATATTTTCGCAAGCCCTTCATAATTTCCTTGGTTTCAGGAATGGTGGGTTCCTTAATGTCAATTTTCTGAAATCTTCTGAGCAACGCCCGGTCTTTTTCAAAATGGGAGCGATATTCCTTGTATGTGGTGGAGCCGATGCAGCGAATGGTGCCGGAAGACAAGGCAGGTTTTAACATATTTGAGGCATCCATGGCTCCGCCACTGGTAGCTCCTGCCCCAATTATAGTATGAATTTCATCAATAAACAGAATGGCTCCATCATGTTCTTCCACTTCAGAAATAACCGCCTTCAGCCGTTGTTCAAAATCTCCACGATACCGGGTTCCAGCCAGTAATGTTCCCATATCAAGGCAGAAAATAGTTGCATCCAGCAGGACTTCAGGAACTTTTTTTCTCACAATATGTCGGGCCAGTCCTTCGGCTATTGCGGTTTTGCCGACACCGGGGTCGCCCACATACAGCGGATTATTCTTGGACCGGCGGCACAGAATCTGGATCGTCCGCTCAACTTCATGTTCCCGCCCGATCAGGCGGTCAATTTTGCCGTCACGCGCTTTCTGGTTGAGATCAACGCAATATTTCTCCAGCGCTGTTTCTTCACGTTCCTGATCTTCAAAATCTTCATCAGCACCTTGAGCCTCGCTTTCCTCGCCAGCCTTACCTGATGATTTGGCCAAACCGTGGGACACATAACTTACCGCATCCAGTCTGGTCATTTCATATTGCTGAAGGAAATAAACCGCGTGGCTTTCGCGTTCTGAAAAAAGCGCAATAAGCACATTTGCTCCTGTGACTTCCTCGCGGCCTGAGCTTTGCACATGCAAAATTGATCTTTGGATAACCCGCTGGAATCCAGATGTGGGACTGGCCTCACCACCCTGCTCTGTCTTGATATTATCCAGTTCCATATCCAGATAAGCCTTTATTTCCGCACGTAGCTGGCGCACATTGACATCACAGGCCCTGAGCACTGCGACGGCGTCCTTGTCATCCAGAAGCCCGAACAGCAGATGCTCCAGCGTGGCAAACTCATGCTTGCGCAGATTAGCTTCACCAACAGCACGGTGTAGCGTATGTTCAAGGTTTGGTGAAAATGTAGGCATAGGGGCTTACTCCTTTTCCAAAGTACACTGAAGCGGGTGCTCATTGCGTCTAGCGTTATCAATCACTTGCATAGCCTTGGTTTCAGCAACTTCATAACTATAAACACCACATAATCCGACACCGGTCTGATGCACATTCAGCATGATTTTTACCGCCTCTTCCTCTGACTTTTGGAAATACGACAGAAGAATGTGAACAACGAAATCCATAGGGGTATAATCATCATTCAGCATGAGAACCTTATACATGGACGGTTTTTTGGTCTTGGGGCGGGTTTTGGTTAATACACCGGTTTTACCCTGGCCATCACCTTCATCATCCTTATTGTCTTCGCTCATTGACCTGCCATATTGTTTTTGACCCTGTTATCTACATTACATAGAAAGTTCCGGGCAGATTTAAAGGCATCGTTGGAAATAGATGGTAAAAATTTTCCACTAAAAATATTTTCCAGCTCTATTTTATCCTTCTAATACTAATGTAGCGTTAAATTACCAAAACTTCCAGTTGGAATAAAAAAGGCCCGACATAAATGCCGGACCCGATACTTGGCAGTATCTTGACAATAATCTTTCAGATGGACTTAGCCAACCAGAGGAAGATTGTATTTTGATGCTACTTCTTCGTAGCGTGCTTTTAATGGCTCAACTACTTCATTTGCCTTTGTAGAAGCTACTTCGTTAACGCGTGTAGCTTCAGCAACAAACTCTTCATAACGGGATTTAAACATTGTTGCCTGAAGTTCAAAAAACTCAGCAGGTGTTTTCGCAGCAAACAAAGCTTTCGCGTCTGTCACATTCTTTTCAACAGCCTTCTTGGCAGTTTCCACGAAGTCAACGTTAACGGCCTGTGCAACTTTTGCGGCTACCTCACCAGAAGCAACCAGTGCTTCATAATTAGCTTTGCTGAATTCAGCAACATTTCCAAGGTTATTTGTTGCTTCCTTAACTGCTTTTTCAACAGTCTTCCGGGCATCTTTAAAAGCTTTCTCAGTGGAGGCTTTCTTGGTATTAGTCGTTTTAGTCATGATATTATCCTTAATATATTCTATAATTTGTGCAGCGCAATATTAATTCACGCCTTACATATAGGTATATATTTTGGAATGTCAAACATTTTTTTGTGCAGTGCAGCAAAATATCTTTGCAGGTGCTCATTATCAGTTAAGCAAAATGTCCCGCGCCTGATTGAGTTTGGAAGCAAAATAATCAGATCCGCCCTGATCCGGGTGTACTTTAAGCATCATTTTATGGTGAGCGTCTTTAATTTCGTCTTGGCTGGGATTGCCAGATAACCCAAGAATTTCAAGGGCCTCTTCCCTTTTCATGGGTGTGATGCTGGGAGGAGCATCAGCTGAGGCGGCTGGCCCGTTTACTAGAAATCTCCACAGGCTTCCCCGTGCCGAAAGATAAGACAGGAGGCCCAATATCATGCCAGCGGGCACATTACCTCTAAAAATAATCAGAAATGCCAGCACTCCAAGTATGGCCGCGAAGCCATAGCGAAACAATTTATTCAATTTCGGTGATTTTGACTTTTGCATAAATCGGGAAATCGCATACAACAGAAAGATAAAACCAATCAATATAATAATATACGGCATTTTATTTCCTATTCTGCCGCAGCGACAACGGCTTTATTCCAGCCGGGAAGTTTCAGCTCATCCATAAGGCGTCTGATTTCCTGACGAGCAGCCACATGAGACAGGGTCATTTTTTCTTTTTTATTATTATTGAAGTCCACCAGAGTAAGTCCTTTAGGAAATAATTCGCGGTAAATTACCCGCTCGCCAAAACCAGGGACATAGCGGAAGGCAACTCGTTTTTGTAATTGGGTCAGAACTTCATGCACCCGGCGGGTATTTTTTGCATCAAGGGATGAAGTGCGATTTCTCATAACAATCCAGTCGATGGTGCCACGGTCTTTCATAGCCCTGGCCTTGCGGGCGTTCCAGACCATTTCACTGTAGAGGCTAAGTTTTTCCACCTTATAGGTATCCGGGTTGACTTTTGCCAGCAGGTCAATATCAACAAAACTGTCATTGAGCGGGGTAATCAGTGTATCCGCCGATTGATGGGCAAGTCTGGACAGATAACTGTCACTTCCGGGACAGTCGATGATGATATAATCTGATATTGCTCTCAAATTATCGAGTAGAGTTGAAAATTTTTTCTCATACTGCTGTTCCATTTCCTCGGAAGTGCCATGCGTTATACTCTCAAGAATATACACGTCCGGCATGGTCAATTTCAGATTATGCTGGTCCGCATAGTTCTTGCGATTTTCAATATAGCGGGCAAGAGATTTCTGACGCGCATCAAGATCAATGATTGCCACAGAATAACCACGTTCCATCAAGCTGACCACAATATGCATGGATGATGTGGATTTTCCTGATCCCCCTTTTTCATTTCCAACTACAATAATATGTGTTTTGCTGATTTTTTTTTGTAGTATCTTTTGGCCCATTATGGTTTCCCTGTTTTGTAAAAAACCGGTTTTTCAAATCTAATCTCTGGTTTTTTTACCAACATCTTATTATATACTGACCAGATCAATCTTTGAATGAACAAAATGTATAAACGCAACACTCATAACTCTATCAGAGACACTATTCTAAGCTTCATTGCAATAGTGTTTTTTATCGGCGGGCCTGTTTGGCTGGCTAACTGGCAGATTAGAGAGAGCAAACAACAGAATTCACCCATCAAAATGGTCAAGAATATCCAGTTGCGCGATGGTATATTTGCCATAAAAATTCTGGCATCAAACGGTTTTGACATGAAGCAGATTCGAAAAAACAAAACTGCTGTACCAGAAATTTATTTTACCAGTCTGCCACGGGAACTTACCAGAATAAAAGATAGCAGAATAAAAAAGGACTTGTTTTTTTCTTCACTGCTGCCGCCCATTCTCAAGGTGAATGACATCATTCGTCAGGACCGCCAGAAGCTCAAAAAAATAGTCCTTAAGATTACACTAGGTACAGATGTCTCTGAACCAGAATATTACTGGCTAACGCAAAAACTGGTGCAGTATAAAGTCAGGGTCCGGGATGTGCGTGATTTTGTTGCGCGGGTTGATGACATTCTCGATCAATTACTGGGCAGAATGAATGTGATTCCGCCTGAACTTGCGCTGGCACAGGCGGCACAGGAAAGCGGATGGGGATCGTCAAGATTTGCCCAACAGGGTAATGCGCTTTACGGTGAGTGGACCTGGGGAAGTGGCTGCGGCATGATACCAGCACAGCGGGATGAGGGTAAGACACACCGGATGAAATGCTTTAAGAATATTATAGAAGCCGTTGATAGTTATGTGCTAAACTTAAATACTCATAAGGCTTATACCGAATTAAGACTACAAAGACGTCAGTTTAGAGATGATCAGATAATGGATGCTAATCCACTGGTAGAGACGCTCACCAACTACTCGGAAGAGGGTGAAGAATATGTGGAAAAAATAAAAAGAATAATCCGGGTCAATAAACTGAGTGACTTTAGATTAGCCCGACTGAAAAGTAGCAGATGACAGGATAAAATATGGCAAAGTCTTCCGTACAGATAATTCGTAGCAAAAAAGAGCTTCGCGCTCAGGTCACGGAATGGCATATGAAAGGACTGAAAGTAGGCATGGTTCCCACCATGGGTGCACTTCATCACGGCCACCTGTCCCTGATCAAGGAAATACAAAAGCATGTGGACAAAGTGGTAGTCAGTATCTTTGTAAATCCCAAACAGTTTGGCCCCAACGAGGATTTCGATAAATACCCCAGATCTGAAACCACAGATATTAAAAAACTCAATAAGGTGAAGACCGATCTGCTTTATGCTCCGGAAGTGGGAGAAATATATCCCGATGGCTTCCTCACCGTTGTTGCTGTCGCTAAATTAACCGAAGGACTTTGTGCTGCCAAGCGGCCCGGCCATTTTGACGGGGTAACGACGGTGGTTACAAAACTGCTGCTCCAATGCCTGCCCGATGTAGCCCTTTTTGGTGAAAAGGATTTTCAGCAATATACAGTACTTAAACAAATGGCAAAAGATCTGGACATGCCGACAGAAGTCATGTGCGGTAAGTTAATCAGGGATGAAGACGGACTGGCTACATCATCACGTAATGTATATTTAAGCCCTGAAGAGAGAAAAATTGCCCTGGAAATTCCAAAAACCCTGAAACAGATTATCAGTGAGATTGAGGAAGACAATCTGCCTGTCGAAGAAGCATTGGAAAAAGGTAGCAAACATTTGCTGGATAGTGGATTTAAAGAAGTGCAATATCTGGAAATCAGGCAATCTGAAGATCTGGAACCTCTGACCAGAACATTCGCTGAAACATCACCGATTCTGGCTCGGATTCTGGTGGCTGCAGTTGTTGGAAAAACACGGCTGATAGACAATATGCCCATTAAAATCTTTTTCTAGCCAGCGGCCTATATTAAGCCCATTTCCCTCAGCTTCATCGACAAGTCCAACGGTAGATTATCCACTCTTTCCCCGGTCAGAATGTCCTTGGGTGCGTCCTGAGGCTCCAGATAGCGCCATCCCTGATGAGGGCGGCGCGGCTGGCTTTCCGTGCGAACCAGTCGGGTATCCATGATGATTTTACATTTCCGGCCCGTATCGGTTTCTATTTCACTTAGGCCAATAATTAACTGTCGCACCTGAACAAAACCCCTGATGACCCAATATAGGGAACCGCCCTGTAATATTTCCTCTGCCCGTTTCGGACGGAACCGGGTGACATGATAATTATAGGGGGTGCCGTCTGTCAGCATATGCTCCCTGCCCTTGCGGACCTCGATCAGATGTTCAACACTGTCAATTCCAACACATAATTTCAGCATATGAACTGTCATTACAACAGGATTACTGAGGCTAGACCCAGAAAAGCAAAAAAGCCGATCACATCGGTAATGGTTGTCACAAATATACTACTGGCCAGGGCCGGATCAATATTTGCCTTATCCAAAGCCACTGGAATTAAAATCCCCGCCAGTCCCGCCATAATCATATTGATAATCATGGCAGCAGCTATCACACCACCAAGTAACGGGCTGTCAAAATATGCCAGAGACAGCAAGCCGATAATTATGGCAAGAATCACTCCATTCAATGTAGCAATAGAAAATTCCTTGCCAATAACCCGCTTTACATTTGATGATGTCAGGTCTTTGGTAGCCAGAGCTCGCACAGTTACTGTCAGGGTCTGGGTTCCGGCGTTACCGCCCATACTGGCCACTATGGGCATCAAAATGGCAAGAGCTACCATCTGTTCGATACTGCCGTCAAACAGGGCGATTACCATGGAAGCCATTATGGCCGTTCCCAGATTGACCAAAAGCCAGACAATACGATTTTTCGATGCCTCGAGAATGGATTCTGTGATGTCAGTTTCCTGCACACCCGCCATGCGCAGAATATCTTCCTCAGCTTCCTCATCTATGACATCCACAACGTCATCAACGGTGATCATACCCAGCAGACGGCCATTTTCATCAACAACACCCATAGAGGTCAGGTCATATTGCCGGAACATATACGCGACTTCTTCCTGATCTATATCAACAGGAACCACTTTGGGGTCAGTATCCATAATATCACTAACCGTAATCCTGTCGTTGGAGCGAATAAGCCGGCTGAGGGAAATCATCCCAATGGGGTGATGAAGCGGGTCTACTATGAATA
>JAJFIP010000272.1 GCA_021774875.1 Emcibacter sp. | reverse complement strand
GCTCATGGGCGACTCAATAGCCCTCTTTTCCATATATAAAAAAACCGGTGCCCCTTAATTAAAGAACACCGGCAGTTGGAAGATATCAGGCAGTTTGAAAATCTAACAAAATGACTGATTCAGTGGATAGATTTAGTGGGCCATAACCCTTAAAGTTGTCTCAGGCGATAATATGGGCAGAATTTCCAGCAGATCCTGTTTTTTTAAGGCTATACAGCCTTCAGTACCTTCAAAGGATTTTTCATTATTCAATTCTTTGGCAACATGAAGAAATATGGCACTGCCGTTACCCTTCGCAACCGGGTCATCATTGTGACCCAGAATAACGATCACATCATAGAGATCATCATCCCGCCATAGACGTTCTGCACTAGCATGATAGGGTAGCATCACGGGTTTGTTATAGGCCTGATCATCAGGATCATCGCACCAGCCATCTTCTTCCAGAAGTGCCATCATGGGAACCTGGCTATAGATTGGCTTTGATAACCTGTCATAACGATAATATACTGTTCTGAGTGGAAAATTTCCAATAGGTGTTTTCATGTCACCTTCGGATTTTGTCAGGGCAATGCCATCCTTTCCAAGTGCACAGGGGAATATTCTGTCGCCAATTGTCAATGCTCCCAAGGCAGGATTATCATTAGCTGGTTTCACAATGATGTCAGTTGTCAAACTTATCATGACATATCCTTTCACTATTTGACTGGGTTCATTTCAAATTATCAATTTCTGAAGCTAAATTGCGTTCGCTGTTGGTGGCTATACGTTCCAATACCTGAAGTCGTTCCTCCATTGCCTTGAATTTTTCCAAAAACTGAGCCATGTCTTTCTTGGTGAAATATTCATCCCCCAATCCCAGATTATCCATCAAATTATCCAGTGTATCTTTTGAAAATTTAGGGTATTTTTTCTCAAAATATGTTAAAGTAATGGCACCACCAACGCAGATGGCTACAATCAAAACAACCATTTCCAAAACTTCCATATCCAGATTCCTTACATTTTAATTAGTAATTTTCTTAGGCCGATTAAAAAATCATCTGCCATATAGACCGTGTGTGTTATCATCCAGCAAAACGCTGACCAGCAAGTAGCCGAGGATTACGACTGGGCCAGAAATAATCACCGCAATGATGCCTAATATACGCAGGATCAGGGGGTTGATATTCAAGTAATCACCAAGCCCGGAAAATATTCCGCATATTTTACCGCGACGGCTGTTCTTGTATAATTTTTTGGCATTGATATTTTCAAATTTGCTCATTTGATTGCTCCTTGCAATTAAGTCCAACTGCTAATTCTTTTCCAGATCTTCAAATTCTTTATTAAGTTTATATTCCCGTGAAGTCACATGGGCTTCCGTAGCCCGCAGGCGGCGTTCTATTTCCCGGAATTTATGGCGAACATCACGGATTGTATTTTTTGGCTGGGTACGAACTCCTTTCCAGAAGTCATCCTCTTCCTCGCTCTCAAATAAATCTGTAGGTTTCGAATCCAACATCCAGCACATGAGGAAATAAGCGATACAAACAACCCCGCTCGCCGGGGAAATCAAGCCAAGGATAGCAACTACCCTGATCACTGTTCTGTCAATCCCGCTATAGTCAGCAATTCCGGCACAGACCCCACATATTTTTGCGTTCTTCTTATCCAGATAGAGTTTATTATATCGGGGTGGTTCACTATGTGATGGAGCAACCATTATCTAGCCCTCCAATCGGGAGTTTCAACATCCAGTATCCGTTCAATATTCTGGATCCGGCTCTCTATTCTTTCCGCACTGTCCCACAATTCGGTGAGAATTTTTTCATCTTCTGATGTCAGCGTCTTGGATTGTTTCCACTTGGTCGTATAGTGGAAAATAATCATCAAGGGCGCGACAATCACCATAAAGAGGACACCTAGAGTTTCCATTGCTTGAACCTTTCATAACCTTCTAATTCCCCCTTTCGGGGAAAAATTATTTCTTATCAGATTTTTTGCCTTTAGCCATTTTTGCTTTCAGCTCTGCCAGGTCATCTGCTACTACCTGCTGGGATTCAAGATCTGTAATTTCTTCATTCAGAGTCTTTTCCCTGCCTAGATCAGCAGCCTCAACCCGGCTTTCCGTATCATCAACACGTTTTTCCATCTGTGTAAAGCGGACCATGACGTCGCCAATCCGGTTATCATAGAGTTTTTGACGGACTTTCAACTGGCTTGTGGCACTTTGCTGCCGTTCTGCCAGAGAACGCTGCTTTTGCTTGGCTTCCTTGATTTTAGCTTCCAGGCTGATGATGTCGCCCTCATATTTCTTAAGAGCTTCTTCCAGTGGTTCCCGGTCTTCTTCCAGATTTGTGGCTAGTTCCGCCAATTTTGCCCGTTCAGTCAAAGCTGCACTGGCCAGATCTTCCCGGTCCTTGCTGAGAGCAAGTTCTGCCTTGTTATACCATTCATCCTGTGCATCCTGCAGGCGAATCTGATTGCGGTCCATTTCCTTGCGATCCGCAATCACGCGTGCAGCAGAAGAACGGACTTCCACCAGGGTATCTTCCATTTCCTGAACCATCATGCGGATCATCTTGGTCGGGTCTTCGGCTTTATCCAGAATATGATTGATGTTTGAATTTACTATGTCTGTAAGGCGTGTAAAAATGCCCATGTTCTTTCTCCGAGTTATGTTTGCACCCCTCTGGTGGTACTCGTGTTCTTACATTGCATGAGCCGTGCCAACTTAATATATTCCTGTTAACATATTGTATTATAATACTTTTATGTGAATTTTGCATTTTTCTTGCCATTTTTAAATTAGTGGTTTACACTAATAATTAGTGAAAATTTTTAAAGTTTAATAATATGCGCTTAAAAGCTCCACAAGATCAGACCCTGATCGGGGAAAGCCCGGCTTTTCTTGAAATCATTGACCAATGCTCACGGGCGGCAAAGCATGATCGTCCGGTTTTGGTGATCGGGGAACGGGGCACTGGCAAAGAATTAATTGCTGCCCGACTGCACTTTCTTTCACCACGTTGGGAAAGAAATTTTATTCAGGTCAATTGCGCAGCACTGCCGGAAAATCTACTTGAATCAGAATTGTTTGGCCATGAAGCCGGATCTTTCACCGGGGCCAATACCAAGCGCATTGGCCGCTTTGAAGATGCCCATAATGGCACCTTGTTTCTGGATGAGATTGCCACTACTTCCCTCTCGGCACAGGAGAAGCTGTTACGTGTTTCGGAATATGGCACATTCCAGCGTATCGGCAGCAACAAGACCATCCAGAGTGATGTCAGAATCATTGGCGCCACCAATATTGACCTGCCCACGGCGGCAGACCGGGGCGAGTTTCGCCATGACCTTCTGGACCGGCTGGCTCTGGATGTCATTACCCTGCCGCCATTACGTCACCGGCGGGATGACATATTATTGTTAGCCTTCCAGTTTGGTCAACGGGTCGCACAGGAAAGGGAATGGATGAGCTTTCCCGGATTTTCTGATAATATGATAGATGCCCTTATGCAGCATGACTGGCCCGGCAATATCCGCGAGCTGAAAAATGTTGTTGAGCGTTCTGTTTATCATTCAGAAGATGAATATATACCCGTGGATACCATGGAAATTGACCCGTTCAAATCGCCCTTTCGCCCCCAGGCCAAAATACAAAAAATCGAGAATTTACCTGCCCCACCGCCCGCACAGAGTCCATTATTTGATGGAAAGCCCATTGACTACGGCCATACGGTCGCGGCTCTTGAGTACACCATGCTGGAAGATGCCCTAGAGCATAACAAACATAACCAACGTGATACGGCCATATACCTTAACCTGACCTATCACCAACTACGTCACCAACTGAAAAAACATGACCTGTTATAAAAATTATGTGGAATGAAAGGATACGATATATGCTGCGTGTATTTATCGGGTTTCTTGTTGCCCCTTTTACTTGTGCTATCTGCTTAATTTTATACCTCAGCATACCAAATGAGAATGCTATATCCATAGAAGGTATTTTGGAATTTATGCGGTTTGTAGGCGTCGCAACTTTTTATGCCTATTTCATCAGCTTTATCCCAGCTATATTTATGATCACTGTTGTACAATTTATTAAAAATATTGCCCTTTATGAATATTTCATCATCGGCACGATCATTGGGGTTATCTATATGGCACTTGTGAGTGCAACGGTCTTTAAAATAGAATTATTCAGTGCCGATATGCAAAATACTGTCTTTTTCGGTTCTTCAATGGGTTTTATTTGGTCCCTAACATTCTCCCTTATCACCTTCAATAGAACTGAAGATAAAGAAAAATGACAATTCTAATTTCGGTGCGTTAGCAGACGGTAACTCAGCACCGAAATAATACTCGATAAAAGCATCAATGTAGTCATGGGGCCAATGGTGTCACTATGGAGCATTCCCAGAATGGCACTTAATATGGCACCAATAACAAATTGGCAGGTTACAATAGTGGCAGTTGCCGAGCCGCTGCTATCCCCAAAATCTTCAAGAAAACAGGCAAAGCTGTTGGGCGTGATAATTCCCGAAGCGCCAATGGCCAGCATTATTATTGGTACTACCAAATATATATTATGATATGTATGATGTGGATCGATGAATTGTACGGACCACAGCGCCGCACTGGCCAGAATCTGGATGGTAATTCCGGCACCAATCAACTGATGCGGGCTGAATGTTTTCAGCAATAACGGATTGAGCCGATTGAATATTATCAAGATGATAATATTTGCCCCGAGCAGAAGCGGAAACATATCAGTCGATATCCCGTAATAGGTGATATAGGCGAAGGCAGACCCGGTGATGAATATATACATCACGCCGATACTAAAGGCCTGAGTTATCATATAACCCACTGAACGCCGGTTGGTTAGCACCCGTCTGTAACCATTCCATACCTTGGCCATGCTCAATCTTTCAGTCAGTGGCTGTTTCCGCTCTGGCAGACATAGCAAAATAATTGACAGAGAAACCATCGCATAGCCAGCCAGAAAGACAAAAATCATCCGCCAGTCAAAAAAATTTAGCAGCACTACGCCCAAAGCCGGAGCAATAAGACGCGTCAGCATCATCACTGCAATAATCAGGGCAAACATCCTTGCTGATTCTTTGCCGCTGAAACTGTCGCGGATCACAGCAGGCGCGATCACTGTAATAAGGCCGCAGCCCACGGCCTGGACAAAACGCGCAAGAATGACAATTTCAATATTGGGCGCTCTAATAATAGCAACTGTAGCCAGTAAAAAAATTATCACTCCCGGTCCGCCAATCATTCTGCGGCCATAATGATCAGAAAGCGGCCCACCGATAAGCTGCCCCATGGCATAGCCGAGGAAGAAAAACCCTAAGGTCATTTCCACCATGCCATTATGGGTGCCAAACCAGATCGCCATAACCGGCATGGCGGGAAGATAGGTATCAGTGGCAAAGGGCGTCAGTGAAGCCACTGCTGCCAATAGGATCACCAGAACCCGGGGAGAAAAACAAGCTTTCATAACAAATGCCCGGAACGTTTCTTTTTTGTTCTCAGATAATGGTCATTATGGGCATTGGAGGGAAAACTGTGCTTGACCCTTTCGGTGACCTTTATACCGTGCGCTTCCAATCCCTCAACCTTCAGCGGATTATTGGTCAGTAGTCGCACGTCAGAAAATCCCTGTATTTTTAGCATTTGTGCTGCCGGTTCAAATATGCGTTCGTCCGAATGGAAACCCAGCCGTTCATTGGCATCCACTGTATCAAAACCCTGATCCTGTAACTGGTAGGCACGCAATTTATTGATCAGGCCGATACCGCGTCCCTCCTGCGCCAGATACAACAACACGCCGCCGCCTGCCTCCTGCATATGTTTGATCGCACCATTGAGCTGTTCACCGCAGTCGCATTTCAGCGATCCCAACAAATCACCGGTAAAACATTCCGAATGAATACGGGCTAGTACCGGATCATGGCGGTTGGGATCACCAATGATAAGGGCAAAATGCTCGGTCCCGCCATCATCGGGACGAAAAGCAACCATAGTGGTTTTTTCGGCCCCCCTAAGCGGCACTCTGGCGGAAGTGACAAGGCGCAAGGCCCCTGCGTCACTTTGATCAAAATCCATAACTTCCTGGGCTGTGACAATAAGTAAGCCATTCTCACTGGCCCATTCGGCCCCATCCTCTGTTGGTAACAATGTGGAAAATAATGCAGCAGGCAACAATCTGGCAATCTTGCATAGCTTCAGTCCGGCTTCATGGATAGCCCCTGCACCAATGGACGCAACTTGAAAAGGACCAAGCAATGGCCGCATCAGGTCATCTGCTGGATCGGCCATGGACTGTATAACTGCACTATCCATATTATTAGACATTTTTATCAGAGCCACGTCTCCACTGCGGGGCGAAATATGGAGCACATTAGCACGGGTTTTAGTCAGACCCACTATGGGCTCGCCCCCGGAGAGACTTCGAAACCGTTCAATCCACAGGTCAGTTAGCAATTCTGCAGATTGCACCAGAATGGATTTTTTACCATCGAGGATAACCACGGCAAGCCCATGCCTGAGATCCGAAGCAGCCCGCATAGTGGTCACGATCCTGTGATCAAGCAGACTTTTGTCCTTTTTGTCTATTGTAGTGGGCGGAACCATCGCCATATTCTAATCCATTAGGTCATCAACAAATATATATGTTATATTGGCATATATAATGTGGCACAGCAAAAAATAACAGGATTAAGTCGTGGATCAGAATTATAATATTCTACTGGTAGATGATGATGAAGAGCTTCGCGCCACTCTGGCAGAACAGCTCACCTTCCATGAAGAATTTACCACTCAGCAGGCAGGCACTGGCATGGACGGCCTGAATGCGGCCAAAGACGGTAACTTTGATCTTATCATCCTTGACGTTGGTTTACCGGATCTTGATGGTCGGGAAGTCTGCCGCATGATGCGTAAATCCAACATCAAAATCCCTATTATTATGCTGACAGCCAATGACAGTGATAGCGATACCATCCTTGGACTAGATGCTGGCGCCAATGATTATGTGACCAAACCTTTTAAATTTGGGATTTTACTGGCTCGCGCTCGCGCCCAGTTACGTCAGCATGCCATCAGCGAGGATGCTTCATTTATCATTGGCCCCTATTATTTCAAACCCGGAGATAAAACCCTCACCAACCGTGAAAATCAGGAACTTATCAGGCTGACGGAAAAAGAAACTGCGATCCTTAAATATCTGAAACGGTCCGATGGCAGTCCCATCAGCCGGGATGTTTTGCTGGATGAAGTATGGGGTTATAATGCCGGGGTAACAACACATACGCTAGAGACACATATCTACCGCCTGCGTCAAAAAATTGAACCAAACCCTGCTTCTGCCACTATTCTGGTAACCGAAGCCGGTGGCTATCGTCTGGGTCAATAAATTCTGGACTTGGGGCGTGGACTGAGTTATCAAGCCATCCATGAGCTTTGAGATTTGTATTACCCGCCGATACTGCATGAGCCACCGACTGTTCAATATCAGAAACAGCCGGTGTTTCGTTCCCCATGGTCATAATGAAAATGTCAGAGCCTATCTGATCTCCACCGGTAATGACCAGCTGGATGGAGCGGTAAATATGATGGCTCCTTTTGCGGTGCTTAAAAAAGTCTGGCACAGTTGGATTGATGATCACGTGGACCACTCTCTACAGCTATCAAGTCAGGATCAGATGCTGGATTATTTTAAGCAAAGTGAACCGGAAAATCTCAAGCATATTATGATAACGCCTGGCGATCCCACTACTGAGGTTCTCGCGGCCTGTTTCATGTCAAAAATCAATGCAATTCTGTTTGATCAGGGACTTGCTGTTCGTTGCCACAAGATAGAAATAATTGAAACGCCAACCAATACTGTCACCTTCAGCGGTGACCCTGCTGAATCCATCTGCACCGATCATTATGCGGGCGCAGAGCTGCCCTGGTGGCAACGTCCTGATATGTCTATTAATGACTTAGAGCTTTAATGATGGCAGAGGCAATCCTGATCACAGCAGCCAGCAAACGCATTGGAAAATGTCTTGCTGAAAAGCTGGCTCATGATGGATATTACATCTACTTGCATTATCATACCGACAAAGCAGAAGCGGAAACGACCCTGAAATCCATTCAGTCGAAGGGTGGAAACGGCAAGGTAGTTCAATGTGACCTTGACCAATATGATCAGGTCGAAGGGCTGTTATCAGAATGTGATAATCCTGACTATCCCCTGCGCCATGTGATCAATAACGCCTCACAATTTGAAAATGACAGTATTCTTGATTTCACTGAAAGTAGCTTTGCCTCCCATCAAAATGTTAACCTGCGTTCGCCGATGCAACTAGCCCGCGCCCTGTATAATCTGATACCTGATGGTGAAAAAGGTAGTGTGATCAATATTATCGACAGCAAGGTTTTTGCCCTGAATCCTGACTTTCATTCCTATACTTTAAGTAAATATGCGCTTAAAGGTGCGACAGAAACCATGGCACAAGCGTTAAGTCCAAAGGTACGGGTTAATGGCATAGCCCCCGGCCTAACCCTGATCAGCAGTACCCAGAGTAAGGATAATTTTGAGCTGGCCAGTCATCTGAATTTTATTGGCGAACCTCTCAATATCGAAGATATAGCCCGGACCGCCCAGCTTCTGATCACATCTCCTTCAATTAACGGCACAACAATCCCTGTGGACGGCGGTCAGAAGATGATCAATTTCACCGGCGATATAGTCAATGTAGCAAAAAACATCCTGAAAAAATCGGATTAAATAAGTTATTTTAGTCAATTATAGGTAATAATAGGAAATAATGCTTGACAAAGCGGGGTTGTTAGTGTAGTCTTTATTACATGGTCGGAAATTGGCTCTTGAAAAAATTCTTGGGGGAAGCTCAGTTACGCATCATATAAAATACAGGGTTCTGCCCCTAAAGCTGTACCGCGCATCTGTGAGCGCGGTTTTTTTATGTCTGAAAGGGTTTGAATGGCAAAGTCAAATACCAGCAAACGCTGGACAATTAAGAAAGAGTCCATCTTTCTAGAGATCTTGCAACAGACAGGCAATGTCACCAAAGCCACATCAAAAGCGGGATTGGATCGTTCGCTGGTCTATCGGCGGCGGAATATGCACCCCAAATTCCGCGAAAAATGGCAGAATGCTATGGATCAGGCCCTGGACTATCTGGAAGCATATTTATGGGATAAAGCACTGGGAAAAAACGTGGATGCATCGTCTGACGGTCAGGTAGTTGATGAAAAGATAGCCATCTTTTTATTAAAAGCGCACAGACCGGAAATTTTTGGTGACGGTAAAAAGCGGCACGATATGGACGATAAAACCAAGGGTCAATCGCCGCGCACTCGCCTGATGAAAAAATTGAACCAGATGGCTAATAAATCAATTGACAGATAACAGATCGCTTGCCGAATGGATTTCTACCCTTGATCAGAATCGAAGACAGGAACTGCTCAAGGACATTTCAGAGGAAGAATGTGACGCGCTCAATTATGACTGGAGTTTCTGGGCGAGAAAAAATCAACTGCCGCCCGAAGGCGTATGGTTCTGTTGGCTGATACTAGCCGGGCGCGGTTTTGGAAAAACCCGAACCGCTGTTGAATGGATAAGGGGTATGGTAGAGGGCGATAGCCCGCTCAAAGCACCCAAAGGCTCACCGGAGCGCATTGCGCTGGTTGCAGATACGTTGCTGGATGGAAAGCTGACCATGATCGAGGGTGAAAGCGGTCTGCTGGCAGCTAGCCATAAAGATTTCATGCCCGTTTTTAACAGCAGCAATAAAAAACTGGTTTGGCCTAACGGTATCCAGGCTTTCCTCTATTCTGCGGAATCGCCTGACCAGTTACGCGGGCCACAACATCATGTGGCCTGGGCTGATGAACTGGCCAAATGGCGTTATATTGAGGATACATGGTCCAATCTGCTGCTCGGCCTAAGACTTGGTAAGGAACCAAAAGTTCTGGCAACCACAACACCGCGCAATATTCCGCTGCTAAGGCGGCTGGTGGAAAATAAATCTACCCACGTGATACGCGGCTCCACCTATGATAATTTATCAAACCTTCCGCAAAGCTTCTTTGATCAGGTGGTGGGACAATATGAAGGGACCAGAATTGGCCGACAGGAAATATACGGTGAAATTCTGACCGATGTGCCGGGCGCACTATGGAACCGGGACTTGCTGGAGAGTATCAGAGTACGGCAAGTCCCGGACTTCAGGCGCATTGTAGTCGCCGTAGACCCGCCCGTGACCAGTGGCAAAAAGGCCGACACCTACGGCATCATTGTCGCCGGATTAGACCATAATGAAAGCGCATATATTCTGGAAGACTGTTCGGTTCAGGGTTTAAGTCCCCACGGCTGGGCAAAAGCAGCATTGGCAGCCTACCAAATGTTTGAGGCCGACAGGCTGGTGGCAGAGGTAAATAATGGCGGGGAATTGGTGGAAAGTCTGCTGCGCCAGATTGACCCGGATGTGAGCTACCGGGCGGTACGGGCCAGCCGGGGCAAAGTCCTGCGGGCCGAGCCAGTGGCGGCCCTTTATGAACAGGGTCGGGTGCTGCATAAAGGTTTTTTCTCTGAACTTGAAGACCAGATGTGTAGCCTGACCGGGGAAGGCCTGGACGGCGGCAAAAGCCCGGACCGGGTCGATGCCATGGTCTGGGCGGTTACAGAATTGCTGCTAAAAAAGCAATCTCGCCCACAAATACGAAATATTTAGCCTGACTGTCCCCCTAAATTATTTTGGGCAGTCAGACATTACCGGACGGCGGTCAAGGTACCGTTCCTGCAAACTTTATGAAGGCTATTGAGCAAAAGTGCAGTGCCAAGCGGCTCACTTTGCCGTTCGTCCGGTTTGAATTTAATATCAATTGGAGAGACATATGGGACCGTTTAATAAACTATTCCGAAAAAATAAACCGTCTGAACAAAAAGAAAGTGCTGTGGCCAATTTGCTGGGCGGAACGGAAACCCTCATGCTTGGTCTAAATGAGCCACGCTGGTCAAGCCGGAATTATCAAAGCCTTGCCGATGAAGGCTATGCCAAAAATGTTATCACCCATCGAGCGGTGCGTATTCTGTCTGAAAGTGCCGCATCTGTTCCCCTGCAATTATTCAGGGGTGATCAGAAACTTAATTCTCACCCCCTGCTTGATCTGTTAGCACGTCCCAACCCTGCTCAGGGACGGGCGGATTTCTTTGAAAGTGCCTATGCCTATCTTAATATTGCCGGCAATAGTTATCTGGAAATTGTCATGGGTGGCGATGGCCAGCCTGCGGAGCTCTATTGCCTGCGCCCGGACCGCATGAAAATCATTCCGGGGACAAGCGGCTGGCCCAAGGCCTATGTCTACGGTGTATCAGGACGGGAACATCAGTTTCCTGTGGACCCTATCAGCGGCAAAAGCCCGGTATTGCACCTTAAAACCTTCCATCCGACCGATGATTATTACGGCATGTCTCCGTTGGAAGCTGCGGCCTATAGCATTGATGTTCATAATGCAGCATCGAGCTGGAACAAAGCTCTGCTGGATAATTCAGCCCGGCCTTCTGGGGCACTGGTTTTTGAGCCCAAGGAAGGCAATGCGGTTCTCAGCAAGGAGCAATTTGACCGCCTTAAGGAAGAAATGGAAGAAAATTTTCAAGGTGCCCGAAATGCCCGCAGACCATTGCTTCTGGAAGGTGGTCTCAAATGGCAGCAAATGGCTTTTTCACCGGCGGATATGGATTTTATCAATGCCAAACATGTGTCTGCCCGTGAAATCGCACTGGCTTTTGGCGTGCCGCCTATGGTGATGAGTATTCCCGGCGATAATACCTATAGCAATTACCGGGAAGCCAACCGGGCTTTGTGGCGCAGTACCTTACTGCCAATGATGGACAAGATGATGTCTTCGCTCAATCACTGGCTTATCCCTCATTTTGGTAATGATCTGCGGCTAGAATATGACCTTGATGCCATTCCGGCCCTGAGCCACGATCGGCAGGCTTTGTGGCAAAGGATTGGGCGAGCAGATTTTCTGACCACCAATGAAAAACGTGCTGCGGTTGGCCTGGGTGCCATCAGCGGTGGTGATCTACTCGAATGAGAATAGGATCTGGCCTGTTCCATGCAGTACGCCAGGCAAAAGACGCCCAGGTATCTGACGAAAATATATATCTCCTGATCGCGCAGGCTTCGGAAGAGGGTGCAGTACGCGCTCTGGCCCAACTGGGCTTGAGTGATGAGGATGCCGGGACTGATATTTCAGAACTTCGTGCTCTGCTTGACAGTTGGCGCGATAGCAAAAAGACCGCTCGTCAGGCCGTGGTCCGCTGGATTATGCGTATGTTTTTTTCTGCCCTGCTTCTGGGGCTTGCGGTCAAATTCAAGCTGCTTCAGCTTGGACAAACATTTGGATAGTGAATGATATTACATGAAACAGATAACAGAATTGGCCATTTTGAGGGCTATGCCAGTGTGTTCAATGTGGTGGATCGGGGTAATGACCTGATCCTGCCCGGTGCCTTTAAGCGATCACTTAATGATCGGGGAACTGGCGGCATTAAATTTCTCTGGCAACATGACCCAAAGGAGCCTGTCGGTATTCTGGATGAAGTGCGTGAAGACGCCAAGGGTCTATATGTACGGGGGCGGCTAATTCTGGATGTGGAACGGGCACGGGAAGCCTATCAGTTACTGGGAGCTGGCGCATTGGACGGTCTGTCTATCGGTTTTCATACCCTGAAATCAAAACAACGGGCTGACGGTGTTCGGCTTTTGCGCGAAGTGGATCTGTGGGAAATATCACTGGTGACATTTCCCATGAATGAACAGGCCCGCATTAGTGCTTTCAAAACTGCTTTTGTCCCAGATTCTAATTTTGCGGTGGACGAAACCGCATTCGTTGCCGGTCTTCGGCATTTAACCGCGCTTATGGCGCCATCCTCCCGTAATGATGCGGTTGGAAATCTACAAAGGAAGAACTTAAATGACATTGGAAACTAAAGAAGCGTTGGAAAATCTGACCCGGTCTTTTGAAACTTTCAAGTCTGCCAATGATGAAAGACTGGCGGAAATTGAAAGCAAAGGAAAGGCAGACATCCTGACAGAAGAAAAACTTGCCAGGATGACTAAGGAACTGGATCAACTACACGCAAAAGCAACCAGCTTAAATGTGGCTCAGGGCCGCCCAAACCTGTCTTCAAAGCAGGCTCTGGATTCTGTTCAGCTTGAAAAGAAACGTCAATTCTTTGACGGCTTTATTCGTAAAGGCCATGAATTGAAACTGGATCAGAAAGCCCTCAGCACAACCGTGAATACCGACGGTGGTTTTGCCGTACCAGAGGAACTTGATCAGCTGATCGAAAAACGGTTGCGGGATTTATCTCCAATCCGCGCAGAAGCCAACGTGATTGCCATCGGGTCTTCAAAATACAAGAAACTGGTCAATGTGGGCGGAATTACTTCTGGCTGGATTTCCGAAACCGGTGCCAGAGTGGAAACCAACACCCCGACCTTGCAGGAAATTGCCCCGCCACTGGGCGAAATTTACGCCAATCCGGCAGCGACCCAGACCATGCTGGATGATGCTAATTTTAATGTGGAAAAATGGCTATCCGAAGAACTGGCCGAAGAATTTTCCTATCAGGAGAATGATGCTTTCGTTAATGGTAGCGGCACCAATAAACCAAAAGGGTTTCTGCAATATACCGTCAGCACTGCTGCCGATGACAGCCGCACCTTCGGTGAAATTCAATCACTAAAAACTGGCGTAGCTGGTGATTGGGCAGCATCTGACCCTTCCGATATTCTGGTGGATATTATCCATTCAATGAAATCAGGCTACCGGGGTGATGCCAAATTCTATATGAATACCAGTCTGCTATCAGAAATTCGCAAATTCAAGGATGTTGATGGCAATTATCTCTGGCGTCCTGGACTGGAAACTGGAGCCCCGGCAACACTTCTGGGCTATCCCGTGATTGAGGTTGCGGATATGCCGGTAAAGGCAGCCTCATCTCTATCACTGTGTTTTGCAAATATGAAACGGGCCTATACCGTTACTGACCGTATGGGAACCCGTATTTTGCGCGATCCTTATTCCAATAAGCCTTACGTGCATTTTTATACCACGAAACGTGTGGGCGGGGCTGTGACCAATGATCAGGC
>JAJFIP010000271.1 GCA_021774875.1 Emcibacter sp. | reverse complement strand
ATTGTGTATGAATTGATCTTGCTTATCTGAGGATGATGCATATTCAGTAATTGCGACTGACATAAATGTCATTAATAATATAATTTTAGCTTTTTTCATTTCATTTCTCACTAACTTATGTTATTAAAGCTTTCTTATTGAATTATACTTGGTTATTTCTTAATTTTTATTTAAGAAATTTTTTTAAAAATAAAATCAGAGGAACATTGGATGATTTTATTTTTTTGCTTGACTCTTTTAGGTGATTTTTTATTTTTTCCTGCAAATGCAGCCATTTTTAAGAGTGAGGATGATTTAAATAACTCGTGGGAGAGAGCTCGTCCTCTTCAAAAGCAAATTTATCCAGGGAAAATTATTGTTGGTGATTCATCAAATCAAGCTAACTGGCTTGATTATGCTTCGGCATTTCCGATAGGAAAGCCAGGAGATAAACAAACAAATGTTGTGGTAAGTGCTGCTCATACTTACTTAACATCAACAGACTATAGTAGTCACCGTTATTATTGTGATTCCTTAGGAAATCGTTGCGAAATCGACCAGGTTTTCTTGCCTAACGCTGAAGAGAATCTCATTAAGGCCAAAGAAAGCATCAAGTATGCTGAAAATGATATCGTAATCTATCGTCTTAAGAAACCAACAGCCTGTAACCCTTTAAATGATATCCCAAAACATACTCAAGAATATGCTGACCTAGCGACATTGACTTATGGGTGGGCGGTATATGATATTGAGAACAAAGGAGTCGTCCAAAATCTTAATGGTTCTCATTCCTATAGTTTTCAGAATAGTTTTGAATATATAGGTGACAGTTTGAATTTCAGCCGAAACACATACATCTACAGGGCAAATTCTGATCGATCAATTGTGTTGTCTGATTGTGTTGATAGTAATAAATTTAAGGCTGTCTATCTTGCGTCAACAGTTAAGACTGAATCAACGCCACAGATTTATTACCATGATAGTGGAGCACCTTGGTTTGCAAAAAATGCAGATGGCGGCTATTCATTAAACGCTTTAACATCAAGGATGGCGCCAGTTGTATATGGAGCAGAGATTTCACCTTTTAATGGCCTTCTAGGCAAAACTAGATTTGATTGGCAAGCTGATCAAAGCTATGAACTAATATTTATGGGGCTACAGCAGAAATGTATTGCTCAGACTACCTTAACGTCGCTAGCAACACATCGGGACTGGATTTTGAAACATTGTTTTTGATTATCAAATCATGTAATAGAGGCAGTTGGCTCAACGGAACCAATCTGAGTGAATGTTTCGACTCTAAGGCCCTAGAAAGCCAAAAAATATCCTGTATGGGAAGGGAGCTGTTTGGGTTGTGTCGCATCTGTTAGATGAGGTTAAAACTCCGATAAGGATGTAAAGTCTTTTCTCATGCTTAGGCCATCGACTCGCAAAAGTTGTGGTAAGCATTTTGATTTTTCGTTTGTCCGATGATTTGTCCTTTCTGAATCATTCTGATGTTTTCAATTCCTGTGAGTGTGGCCTTAGCTGAGTGGAAGTTCTTAAAACCCAGTATGGGCCTCGTTCGTTTTTTGATAAAACGATGATCCTGCTCAACGATGTTATTCAAATACTTTATCTGCCGGATAGAAAACTGAGCCTCTTTTTCAAGCTCAGAATTCACCAAATCCAAAGCACATTTATTGGCCCCACTCTTATCAACTGTAACCTTTTCAGGGAGATCATTATTCCTAAATGCTTTCTTAAAAAAGGCTTTGGCAGCAACGTTATCTCTGCGAGCGCGGAGCAAAAAGTCAATCGTATTTCCGTGCTTATCAACTGCTCTATAAAGGTGAACAGATCACAAAGCGCATCTTGATTTTATAAAAAAGTCCGAAACGCTTATATGGATTGGGGTTTCCAGTTGTAGGGAAGAAGGTCATCGAGAGTCTCTCCCGCTGCAATTTTTATTGGAAGCCTGATTAAAATATCCCGCAAGTAGTTGTATGGGTTATGGCCATGGCTTTTGGCGGTTTCGATGAGAGAATAAATGGCAGCGCTTGCCTCAGCCCCCTTAACACACCCTTTGAACATCCAGTTCTTTCTGCCCACGGCGAAGGGTTTGATACAGCGCTCAGTTGCGTTATTATCAATTTCCAGGTCACCTCGCTCCAGATATACAATGAGGGAATCCCAGTTTCTCAAGGTATAACTGATAGCCACTCCTAAAAGCCCTTTTGGGGGGACGGCACCTTGATACTTGAGTAAGAATTCTTTTAGATCTTCTAAAATGGGTTTTGATTTTTTTTGCCGTCGTTTCCAAATTTCCTCAACACTTAACTTGTCATCCCTGGATTGCTTTTCAATTTTATAAATCTGAGCGATCCTTTTAACGGCCTCATAGGCAACCCCTTTTTTGGTTGCCACCTTTGTAATCTCCACGAACTTCCGCCGGGCATGGGCCCAACATCCAAGATTGGTTATTTCCCCAGGCCTCGTTTTTGCAAACTTTGCATACCCAGCATAACCGTCACTTTGGAGGTAACCTTCAAAACCACTTAAGATCGATGAAATCACATCGCTGCTGCGGGAGGGACTATAGTGATAAACGATTTTGCTCTTCTGATCAGCGGCTGTTTTAAAAACCCACATGAACGATTTTGACTTATTTTGTCGGCCTTTTTCATTCATAACCTGAACACCGGTTTCATCTGCCTGAACAGAACCTGACGCTATGATGTCTTGTTTCATGAGATCAATCAGCGGCATGAGAAGCTCGCCACAGCCCATCACCCAACGTCCCATGGTGGTGCGATCCAGATCCACCCCTGCTCGTTGCCACATTTCACATTGGCGATAAAGAGGCAGATGGTCATCAAACTTCGACACCATAATATGGGCGAGCAAACCAGGCCCAGCCATAGATTTAGGAAGAGCCTGAGGGGGCATCTTGGCTAAAATAATTGTATCTTCGCAAGATTTGCAGCCATATTTATAGCGCACATTTTTTATAACTTTAACTTGGGCTGGGATGACTTCTAGCTGTTCTGATTCTTCCTTGCCGATGCAGTGAAGTGGATGACCACAGGAGCAAACTTTTTCGTGCTCTTGGATATCATGGGTGGCTTCTTCTCTAGGAAGTTTTTCAGGCAGAGGCTTACGGCCACCCTGTGCTGCGCGCTTTTTAGCCTGCTTCTTGGGCTCAACGTCAACGGAAGCTTCATCAAAAACTTGGCCAATCCCCGGCAACATAGGGTTGTCATCATCGTCAGAGAGCTTTTCAGACTTACGTCCAAAACGAGCTTGCTGAGACAGGCGCAGATTATCCATTAGCCTAGCATTGGTTGCTTCAAGATCTAGGATTTTACTTTGAAGGCGTAAAACCTCTTTTTCGAGGTCGCTTTGTGAAGGGATTTGGGTTGTCTGAGTCATGTTTTAATCTACAGAAAATGGTTCTATAAGTAAAGAAAACAAAGGGTTTAAGAAATCTTTTCAAGCGTAACCTTTGAGAGACAATACCTTGGGTTTTGGCAGTGATTTGAAATCGATTCCCTGCAACAGCCAGCGAAGCTCATCTGGATTTATCCGTAAAGAATGCGCTGTCGCTGGGATCTTAAATCGCCCTTTTTCAAGGCGCTTATAGAGCAAGCAAAAACCATTGCCATCCCAGTAAAGAATCTTCAGCTTATCTCGAACTCGGTTGCAAAACACATAAAGAGTCCCGCAGGATGGATTCTCACCAAAATCTCCATCCACAAGAAAACATAGGCCATTGATGGATTTGCGCATATCCGTCGGGGCGGTGCACAACAAAATGCTCATATTGTTAGGCGGCATCAACATGTCGATAGAGCCTCAGTGGAAAACAACAGAAGCAGACGTTGTAATGTTGGTCCGTGAAAGTCTTTATCAATGCTGACTTTAAGGCCCTCAGTCACGTGAAGGGTCAAACCAGAATCGTTTGCTGTTCCTTCAAAATCAGGAACAAAGGGTGCCTGTTGGCTTTGGGGGCTCTCTTTTGTGGGATCGAGGGAAGGAGCAGTTGGGACAACCTCGAGAGGAATAAAACTGGCAGGTTCTTCGGGCGCACGAGCCTCTTCTTCCCGCAGGCGTTTGCGCCAAGTAGAAAAATTACTAGCAGAAAGCTTTTTGAGCCGGCAAAATGCTTGCGCACTCAAACCACTTTTAGAAAACTCCGCCACCGTCTTTATCCAAAAATCGCGGGACGGCCGCTTCTTCGAGGGCTTCGTTCTCACTTGTCTTCTGGGGGAAAAGCTAGTCTTGGCAGGGGGCATTGAAATCTCCATTTCTTAATCAATAGAGCTCAACATACACAATTCAAAATTTTAAAAAAAGATGCGCGTCATGAGGCGCACACTTTTATTGAATATGGGAAGGAATTTATTTTCACCCCCCAAAACTCAATAGTTATCTATATGAGTCATACAAATTATGGCGTGATAGGAGCACTTACATTAGCTGAACCTGGGAAAGAACAGCATACGTTAAGGGTTATGGAAAATTTCAGTTGCGAAATCCCAAAAGATTTTGAGTTTTGGGAGGTAAGAGATTTGTTGTTTCATATTTCAGACTGTGAGTTGGGAGAGAGATGCCCAGAGAGCTTTTCCTGGCTGTGCAGAGAATTTTACTCGGGAATAATTTTGGAGATAACTAAATTTTTGAAAGCAAAAAATTGCACAAATTTGTTAACTCTTAACACACCAGATGAGCATGCAGATTCGGTTTTCTTTGGGGAGTGGTTATATCTATTGCAAGCAGAGGTTCCAGCTTCAAAGGAGGAGGATCTTCCTTTTGTCGTT
>JAJFIP010000028.1 GCA_021774875.1 Emcibacter sp. | reverse complement strand
CCAATATCATGGCAACAAATTCAGCACCCAGCAGGACAAAAAGACCGGCGGCGTTGAAAAAGGCCAGAATAAGATAAAGCACAGAATGGACCGGATTCCGGCTAGAGATGACCATAATCGCGGAAAATACCGTGATGATGGCGAAAAGATAAAAGCTGAAAGTATATATCATATTATCTCTCTCCTACCGGTAAGGGTCATCAAGTTTAAGGTTGGTGGCAATTTCCTGTTCCCACATATCACCGTTTTTCAACAGCTTCTCCTTGTCATAAAAAAGCTCTTCGCGGGTTTCTGTGGCAAATTCAAAATTTGGTCCTTCGACAATGGCATCCACCGGACAGGCTTCCTCACAGTAACCGCAGTAAATACATTTGGTCATGTCTATGTCATAGCGGGTGGTGCGGCGGGTGCCATCATCGGCAACAGCGGCTTCAATGGTTATGGCCTGTGCGGGGCAGATGGCCTCACATAATTTACAGGCAATACAGCGTTCTTCACCGTTTGGATAACGACGTAACGCATGTTCACCCCTAAAACGCGGACTTAACGGTCCTTTTTCATAGGGATAGTTAATGGTGGCTTTTGGCCGGAACATATAGCGGAATGTCAGCCACATGGCTTTGACAAATTCACTAAGCAGGAATGTTCGTGCGATATGTTTGAAATATGTCATTTCATCCCATCCTTATGCCGGTATCTTGTCGGTGAGCAGCAAGAAAAATCCAATTAACACCACCCAAAGCAGCGACAGGGGCAGAAAGACTTTCCAGCCCAGCCGCATCAGTTGATCATATCGAAAGCGCGGTACCGTCGCCTTGACCCATGCAAAAACAAAGAACATGAAGAATATCTTGCCAAAGAACCAGATCCAGCCCGGTATGATATATAACGGCGCCCAATCCAGTGGAGGCAACCAGCCACCAAGAAAAAGAATACTGGTCATGGCACACATGAGAATAATATTGGCATATTCGCCGAGAAAGAACAGGGCAAAAGCCATGGAAGAATATTCAACCTGATATCCGGCGACAATCTCGGCTTCGGCTTCGGGCAGATCAAAGGGCGGGCGGTTGGTTTCTGCCAGCGCCGAAATAAAAAACACAATCAGCATGGGAAACAACGGTGTAAACCAATAGCCATTAACGCCGAGGAAAACATCTTTCTGGGCCATGACTATTTCGCTCAAGTTCAGCGATCCGGCATACATCAGCACTGTCACCAGCACAAACCCGATGGATACTTCATAGGACACCATCTGAGCTGAAGACCTGAGCGCACCGAGGAAAGCATAGCGCGAATTACTGGCCCAGCCGGACAGGATAATACCATAAACCCCAAGGGACGATATGGCGAACAGGTATAGAATACCCACATTGAGGTCAGCCAATACCACACCCGCATCAAAAGGCACCACCGCCCAGGCCACCAGAGCCAGCAGGAAGGTTAAAGCCGGGGCCAGAAGAAAGATAAATTTATTGGCACTGGCCGGAATGATGGTTTCTTTTAAGAAAAGCTTCAGACCATCGGCAAAGGATTGCAATAATCCCCACGGTCCCACCACATTGGGACCACGGCGCATCTGCATCCCGGCCCAGACTTTCCGGTCCATATAAACGCTCATGGCGACCGCAATCAACAGTGGCAGTACAATGGCAAGGATTCCGACAACGATGCCCATAATTGTCGCAAGCCACGGCACGAGCGTCACCCCAAATGCCCACTGAAAGAATTCTACAAGTAAATCAGCCATCGGTTCCCGTTGCCTCCCCACCAAATTGAGCACCAGCGTAGGCACTGCTACATTCCGCCATAACCTTTGATGACCGCGCGATCGGGTTGGTCTGGTAAAAATCATTGATCAGATTTGTGATCGGCGTATCGGACGCCTTGCCCGCGACACCAAAGTCCAGCCATTTTTCATTGGGTACAATGTCAATTTTGCCTAAATGGGGGTATTCTGCAACCATCTTGGCTCTAAGTTCTGCAATATTATCAAAGGGAAGTGGATGACCTAGTTTTTCTGATAGTGCCCGTAAGATCGTCCAGTCCTCACGCGCATCACCCGGCCCGAAGATAACCCGTGGGGCACTCTGCACCCGGCCTTCCATATTGACATAAGTGCCCGGTTTTTCCGTATAGGCTACCCCCGGCAGGATCACGTCAGCATATTTTACGCCCTCATCCCCGTGGCTGCCCTGATAAATCACAAAGGCTTTATTTAAGCGTTTGCTATCAATTTCATCCGCGCCCAGATTAAAGACAACATCAATGTCGCCCTTGGCCGCCGCATCCAATATGCCATCAACACCCTGATCTGAAACCAGACCAAGGTCCATAGCCCCGACCCGACTTGCGGCATGATGCAAAACATTAAAGCCGTTCCAGTCACCCTTGACCATGCCATATTTATCGGCAATATCATGAGCCAGCTTCAGGATTGCTGCCCCGTCCCCATGGCTGACTGCACCTGATCCCAGAATGATCATCGGTTTTTTGGCAGATTTTAAAGCCTTGGCAAAATCACTCTTGCCTGCCAGAATATCTTCCAGTGCTTTTACCCCATTGCCCAGATTTTCCACGGGATAGGTCAGATTTTCAATCTCGCCGACAGAGGCAATTGGCCCCCGCTTGGACAGGTAACGCAGGCGGATATTCAGCACCGCCGCCTCTTTCCGAGGGTTTGTACCCACCAACAGACAGGCATCAGCTTCATCAATTCCGGCAATACTGCTGTTGAACAGATAACCAACCCTGTGCTTGCCGCCGTATCTGGCTCCGTCCTGACGACAGTCAATGGCCACACTACCCAGCGCATCCATCACGCCTTTCAAAGCATACATACTTTCCAGATCACAAAGGTCCCCCACAAGGGCGGCAATTTTTTTGTCTTTCACTTTTTTCGCGATAGCATCAAATGCTTCATCCCATGAGGCGGGCTGCAATTTTCCTTTTCGCCGCACATATGGTTGATCAAGGCGGTTATATTTCAGTCCGTCAACGGCCTGACGGGTCTTGTCAGAAATCCATTCTTCGTTGACATCCTCATGCACCCGCGGCAGGAAACGCATCACTTCACGACCCCGGGCATCGGCACGAATGCTGGCCCCCATAGCATCATGGACATCAATAATCTCCGTTGATTTCAGTTCCCAGGGCCGGGCAGTAAAAGCATATGGCTTGTTGGTCAAGGCCCCGACCGGACATAGATCAACTACATTACCCGACAGTTCAGACGCAAATGGTTGTTCAAGGTATGTGGTAATTTCAAGATGATCACCGCGACCAATACCGCCCAAGGCCGGAACCCCAGCTATTTCTTCTGAGAACCGAACACAACGGGTACAGTGAATACAGCGGGTCATTACCGTCTTTACCAAGGGGCCGAAATCATCCTTGGCGACTGTGCGGCGGCCTTCTTCATAGCGGTTATCATCGCCACTGTAATAAAGATACTGATCCTGAAGGTCACATTCCCCGCCCTGATCACAAACCGGACAATCAAGAGGATGATTAATCAGGGTAAATTCCAATACCCCTTCCCGACCCCGTATTACTTTATCGCTTTTCGTATGGATGACCATACCATCACCCACAGGCATGGCACAGGAGGCGATCAGCTTGGGCGCCCTTTCCAATTCCACCAGACACATCCGGCAATTACCAGAGATGGACAGACGTTCATGAAAGCAGAAACGGGGTATTTCAACACCAGCAGCCTCGCAGGCCTGAAGAACGGAAGCCCCGTCTTCAATCTCTATTTCAATTCCATCAATGGTAAGTGTTGGCATTATGCAGCACTCCGGTTTTTCTTATATTCAAGGATTCGGCGCTCTACTTCGGGACGGAAATGACGGAGCAAGCCCTGTATGGGCCAAGCCGCAGCATCTCCCAGCGCACAAATGGTATGGCCTTCCACTTTTTTGGTCACATCAAGCAGTAAATCTATTTCTTCGAGTTCTGCTTCGCCCGTCACCAAGCGCTGCATCACCCGCGACATCCAGCCCGTTCCTTCCCGGCACGGCGTACATTGACCACAGCTTTCATGAGCATAAAAAGATGACAGCCGGGCTATGGCTTTGACAATATCGGTGGATTTATCCATCACAATCACGGCGGCAGTACCAAGACCGGAGCCTTCCGCTTTCAGACTGTCAAAATCCATACATACCGTATCACAAATATCTTTCGGTAGCAGATGAACTGACGAGCCACCCGGAATGATTGCCAGCAGGTTATCCCAGCCACCGCGAACACCCCCCGCATGTTTTTCAATGAGTGTTTTCAGGGGAATGCCCATTTCTTCTTCAACATTACAGGGATTATTCACATGGCCGGAAATACAGAATAGTTTCGTTCCAGAATTATTTTCCTTGCCCAAACCCGCAAACCATGCCCCACCACGTCGCAAGATCGTTGGCGCGACCGCAATTGATTCCACATTATTCACCGTTGACGGGCATCCATAAAGCCCCACATTCGCCGGGAAAGGTGGCTTCAGACGCGGTTGGCCTTTTTTGCCTTCAAGGCTCTCAATCAACGCT
>JAJFIP010000270.1 GCA_021774875.1 Emcibacter sp. | reverse complement strand
AAGAAATTTCCCTCAGTCATTTTAAAGAAATTGAGGATGTTGGCAGCGGGGTTGCAGTTCATATTGCCTCCCACGACCGCAACGCCGCCATTTTCACCCATCGGGGGGCTAATTGCTGCCTCGGGCATGACGATGTAACGGCAATCGATTTTGCCGGATATGATCTGGTATATGTGACCAATCTCAGTGACCAGTCAGCCGATCATTTCCCTCTCATTGTCAATCAGGCATCACAGGCGAAATGTTTCATTGCCTCAAACCCGGGAATCCGGCAGTTAACCAGATTATGTGATGACTTCCTCAGCAGTCTGGGATCTATCACCTTACTGTCCCTTAACAGGGTGGAATGTGAAGCATTGGTGCCAAATCTTGTTTCTGAATATCAAAAGCACAGCCATACCCTGCCGAAAGATATAACAGAAGATATTCCGCCCTTGCTGGAAACTGGTTTTAAATTTGGCGGTTTTTCTCTGGGACTGATGGATTTCATGAAAATCCTGTCTGACCACGGACCGGATTATGTGGTGATCACTGATGGTAGCAGGGGTGCCTACCTGTTAAATGGAGATACTTTATATTACTGTCCACCGCAAAAAGTGGAAATGATGGGCTCAGCAGGAGCCGGGGATGGTTTCTCATCAACATTGGCCAGCTTGATTTCCGGTGGCAATGCTCCTGATGTTGCCCTGTATGCCGCATCAATTAATGCGGTCTCTGTTATCTCTTATGTCGATACACAGGAAGGGTTATTGACTTATGAAACCCTGAAGGAAAAGATGGAACAGACTTTGGGGTCCAGTGATATTGCAACAGCAGTTATCAGATGGAATGTAAACTGACATTATGATGGCCTTACTCTTGATAAAATGGACTGGCAATGAATAAACTTTATATCTCAGCCGATGAATTGCTTAATGACAGCTTTAAAATGGCTCATATGATTTTGGAAAGCGGGTTTGAGCCGGATTATATTGTTGGTGTCTGGCGCGGTGGCACCCCCATTGGTATTGCGGTACAGGAATATCTGGATTACCGGGGACTTGAATCTGACCATATTGCTATACGCACGTCATCCTATACCGGGATTGCCACCCGCACCTCTACGGTACGGGTTCATGGGCTGGGGTATATTGTCGATAATATCAATTCCGATGACAGGCTATTGATCGTTGACGATGTATTTGATTCCGGCCTCAGCGTCGATGCCATCATCCGTGATCTTACCGAACAATGCCGCCGTAACATGCCAGAGGATACGCGTGTGGCCACCGTTTATTACAAACCGGAAAAGCGCAAGACGGAGCGCATACCTGACTATTATATCCATGAAACCAATGAATGGCTTGTCTTTCCCCATGAATTACACGGTCTGACCATGGATGAAGTTGAAAAATTCAAGTCGCCACTTGTGTCGAAGCTTCTCAACAAAAAAATCTAAAATAGATTTACTTGTTTTTTTTGAGCGCCCGCGTAATACGGGCGGCAATTTCATTGGCCTTTTGACGCACTATTTCCTCATCAAGGCTGAGGACTTTGCCATCCGCCATCAGAATATTACCATCAACGATAGTGGTCACCACATCACTACTGCTCACCGCATAGACAAGATGTGAAATCACATTATAGAGCGGCGTCATATGTGGCCCCGAAAGATCAACCTGAATAAGATCTGCCCTTTTACCAATCGCAATATCACCGACAAGATGGCCTAGTCCCACAGCTTCCGCACCGCCCTTTGTCGCTATATTCATAACTATTTCGGCGGGCATCACTGTGGCATCATAGTTCACCCCTTTATGAATCAGGGCCGCAAGACGGATTTCTTCCCACATGTTGAGGTCATTATTGGATACTGCCCCGTCTGTACCCAGTCCAACCCGGACCCCCTGACTCAGCATTTTTGGCACCGGAGAGACCCCCGCCGCCGTCTTCAGGTTTGAGGTCGGATTATGGATCACCCCGACTTTATATTTGGCCAGAAGCCCGATTTCTTCATCTGTCGGATGAACCACATGGGCTACAATCAGATTATTCTCAAGCAGGCCCAGACTTGCCACATGTTTGATCGGTGTCGTATTATAGCGGTCCAGCACCAGTGCCAGTTCCACACGGTCTTCAGATAAATGAATACTAATGGGCGCATCAAGTTCCTTGGCGATTTTGGACACTTGAGTTAGATGTTCCACTGATACGGTATAGGGTGCATGGGGGGCAAAAGCCGGAATGACCCTCCCCGAGATGCTCTTACGATTTTTAACAAAATCCACCGCAGCCGCAAAAGAATCGTCCCAGCCCTCAAAGCCCGGACTTGGAAAATCTATTGACGGAGAACCCAAGATAGCCCTCAGACCACAGGACTCGATCACATCCGCGCCCGTGTTGGCGTAAAAATACATATCAACAAATGATGTTGTGCCGCCCCTGATCATTTCGAGACAGGCCAGATTCATCCCGGCCTCAATAAATTCAACATCAACAAACTGAGCTTCCATGGGAAAGATATAATTTTGCAGCCATTCCATTAACGCCAGATCATCTGCCATGCCCCGGAACAGAACCATCGCCGTATGGGTGTGACCATTGATCAATCCCGGCAGCAGGATGCGGTCCTTGCCATCTATTTCCCTCTTTGCCGAGAAACCTGCCGCTATCTCTCTGTCAGTCCCGACAGCAACTATAATGCCATTACGGACGGCAACGGCTCCATTTTCGATCACCGGATTGTCCTGCGCCATGGTCACCACATAACGACCATGAACGATAAGGTCGACTGGATTCAATTTTTGTGCTGTTGCCCCAAGCGTCTGTGCGGACAATGATATTACTAAAGCTGAAATTAGCAATTTGGCAAAATATAATATTTCAATTCTGATTTTTATCTTCATGAGAATCACTTTATTCTTAGTTGTTTGAGCTACTATATCCTTAAATATTACAGTCTTCAACATAGTTTATCATAGCTTCATTCTGGAAAAAAATCTCGTAACTAATTGTAAATAAAGAGTATTAAAAAAGTTCAAAAATAGTTGTTGACTATGATTGATATAGTGTACTATGTTTGTACAACACTTAAACACCACAACAGTATTAGTGCCAAACTTTAAAGATAGGAATTTACAGTGGCTACCCAGTGGAAAGATGATCAACCAATCTATCTGCAATTAAAAGAGCAGATCATGGCCATGATAATTGACGATATTCTTAGTGAAGGAGAAGCCCTTCCCTCGGTTCGGAAGGTAGCCGCAGATTATCAAATTAATCCCATTACCGCCTCAAAAGCTTATGCCGAGCTTGTTGATGAGGGACTGGTCGAAAAAAGAAGGGGGCTAGGAATGTTTATCCTCGAAGGTGCCAGAAAAAATCTTTTGAGTGCGGAACAGAAAAAATTCCTTGAGTCGGAATGGCCTGAAATAATCAGACGAATTTCCCTTTTGGGTCTTAATGTCAAGCAGCTGATTGAAACTGCTGATCACAGCAATAGCCATTAAAATCAAGGATTTAGTAATGACCAATATAATAACAGCACAAAATCTCAGCAAATCCTACGGATCTTTTCAGGCATTGAAGAATGTTGATCTGACTATTCAGAAGGGCCAGATCGTCGGCATTATCGGTGCCAACGGGGCCGGGAAAACAACCCTGCTGAACAGTATTCTGGGCTTGAGCAGCTATGATGGTGAACTGGATGTACTGGGGTTTGCCCCCTACGACCAGCGCGATGATCTGATGAAACATATCTGTTTTATTTCTGACGTGGCAACCCTGCCCAAATGGATGAAGGTTAACGAAGCGCTTGATTTCGTCGAGGGTGTTCACATAAGTTTTGATCGGGAAAAGGCCTTAGGGTTTCTTGCCGACACCAGTGTTCCCCTTGATAAAAAAATCCGCCACCTGTCAAAAGGTATGGTCGTTCAGCTTCACCTGGCTCTGATCATGTCCATAGATGCAAAAATTCTGGTTCTTGACGAGCCAACACTTGGTCTCGACATCATCTACCGGAAAAAATTCTATCGTCAGTTGCTGGAAGATTTTTTCGATGAAGACCGCACCATCCTGATCACCACCCATCAGGTGGACGAGATAGAAAATATTCTCTCGCAGGTGGTTTTTATCCGTGAAGGAAATATCGTTCTCTCTGCTGACATGGAAGACATAGCCGAAAAATGGATGGTACTTAACACGCCGCAGGAAAATATAGACGCAGCCCGCGCCCTGTCTCCGGTTTCGGAACAGACGTTATTAGGCAGAACGTCATTTATCTTTAACGGTAAAGCACGATCCGAACTTGCCGAACTGGGTGATGTAAGCAGGATCAGCCTTTCTGATCTGTTCGTCACCCTAATGGATGGAGAATAATCATGACCACTGCACATACCAGATATAAAGCCCTTATTATTGCCGGTTTTATTACTGCCATGATGGTGACTGGAATTGCCAATCTATCCTATGCGACACAGAAGAAATCAGTATTGGATTTTGCCCAGCCAAATATCCCCTGCAGCCTTATTTTCTGCACTTTGGTATAATGAAAGAGGAACGGAGAAATAAAATGTTAGCCTCCACTATCAAGTTAAATGGATATAACCCTTTTAAGGCCCTGATGTTCCGGGAATATTGGGAAAATCGCCGGGCTATTTTCATGACCCCACTGGTGATTACTGGCGTATCAATGCTTCTGATCATCGTCTGCATGGGCGTATTGGGCAGAGCCATTTATATCAACGGCGAGTCATTTACCCTCGGTGAATTTATCGCCAATATGTCCCAGACAGAAGCCCAGGAACTAAGTGACCATATCAACCACGTGCTGTTGGCCTCCTCTGCGCCGATTATGATCGGTGTCTGGTTCTGCATGGTTTTCACCGCACTTGGCGCATTATATGACGAAAGAAAAGACAGCAGTATTCTGTTCTGGAAATCCATGCCCGTATCCGATGTGCAAACTATCCTGTCAAAAATGCTTACCGTGACACTGGTTATCCCCCTGGTGGCCATAGTATTTGTTTTTATCTTTCAGATATTCCTGCTTATCGTTGGTTCATTATCCACCATTGGAACAGAATATAGCGCTTGGGATCTTCTGTGGTCTTCCACAAATCTGCCAGCTCTGATCCTGACTGAAATAGCCGCCGTGGTCATGTACAGCCTGTGGGCTCTGCCGATATTTGCCTGGTTGATGTTGGCATCAGTTATAGCAAAACGCACCCCCCTGCTGGTGGCAACAATACCAGTTGCCCTTGTCGCCCTGTTTGAAGGCCTGTTTTTCCATTCCAGCCACCTCCTGATGTTTATTGGCCAACGCATATCAATAAGAATCGAAGAAAAGACTCACTTTGTCGGCAAAGATTTTGAAACCATCGATGCCGGGACGCCACTGGATATTCTCCAGTCCGCCGCAAACCCTTCGTTCTGGCTTGGCCTGGCTATTGCTGCAGGAATTCTTTATGTGACTGTTCTGCTCAGAAAGCGTAGCAGCCTGTAGACAACCTTATCTCATATTAGGAGATTTGGGTTTTACCCTTACCACCTGATATCTTCCGACTGCCCCGGTTAATAATTAGCCGGGGCATTTTTTTATTTTTGGCAATGATATTTAGCCGGGTAATTTTTTCACCTGACATTAAAGGACTTTTAAATTATTGTCGCTAAAAGAAGATTTTAAAGATGACCTCTTAAAATGGAAACCCCCGCAATATGTGTGGCATAGCCGGTATTATTACTTCGCCTGGGATAAAACCAGATCAGGCAATAATAAAAAAAATGACAGATGCCATCATCCACCGTGGGCCAGATGAGGCCGGAATATATATTACGGATGGGGTCGGACTTGGCCATCGCCGTCTGTCAATTATCGATATAAAAAGCGGCCAGCAACCCATGACATCGGCGGATGGTGAAGTCACCATTATTTATAATGGTGAAATTTATAATTTCGTTGAAATCCGCAGTCAGCTGGAAGCAAAAGGTTATCATTTCAGAACCCGTTGCGATACCGAGGTTATCCTTTATGCCTACCACGCCTGGGGACCGGACAGCGTCAAGCGTCTGCGGGGCATGTTTGCCTATGTCGTTTATGATAATCGTAACAAACAGATATTCATGACTAGGGACAGGTTGGGCATCAAACCCCTGTTCTACGCCCCTGTTGGCGAGAAAACCGTCCTGTTCGGTTCTGAGTTGAAGGCTCTTACTGCCCACCCCGACTTTGTTAAAAACCTGCGACCGGAAAGCATGGAGGATTATTTTTCTCTGGGTTATGTGGCTGAGCCATACACAATCTATAAAAATGTTTTCAGACTGGAGCCGGGCCATAGTTTAAACATAGATTTGCACAGTGGCCAGATAAAGAAGACACAATATTGGGATCTCAGCTTCACGGGAGATTATCAGGGCAGCTTTGAGGATGCTCGTGTCGAATTACAGGAACGGGTCCGGGAGGCAACAAAGATTCGTATGGTCGCAGATGTTCCCCTCGGCGCATTCCTTTCTGGCGGTGTGGA
>JAJFIP010000269.1 GCA_021774875.1 Emcibacter sp. | reverse complement strand
CTGTATTGCCCCTGCAAGGCAGGCGACCCTGTCGCAGAATTCGGTCCAATTCTGTTTCCGGCCTTCAAATTCAGTAGCTATTGAAGTAGGGACTGTCGCAACAGCACAGTTAATCAGTCTGGTAAGTCTCATTGCTCCCCTTTCTTAACTTTATTGTGGTGTTGCTAGAATGGTTCAAACTTCTGATAATATATAGTTTGCTTCATTTTTTTCATTTGTTAATTGTCATATCTAATCCTCCATTAACATACCTATAAAATAAAAGAAATATGTCAGGTAAGGCTAGAGATTCATATATAATCATATCAGACCTTACAGACTCAAGTTATTTTTACGTTCGGCACTTGGGGGATAGCCAAAATGCCTCCGGTAGGCCTGTGTGAAATGAGCAGCAGATTTAAATCCGCTGGCAACGGCGATATGCAATATGAGCATGGAAGTCTGCCGCAAGAGAAGACGTGACCTTTGCAGGCGTAACTCCAGATAATATTTTGAGGGTGTTGTGCTTAATTGAGTGCGAAATAGCCTCTCCAGTTGACGCAGTGATATATTTACACTCTGAGCCACATTCGCTATTTCGTGTGGCGTTTCAGTATTGGTTTCCATGAAGGCAATGGCAGCCAGGAGTTTTGGATTTCTAATGCCAGTTCTATGTTGAATGGGCATTCTTTGCGGATCATGCTGATGGCGGATGGTACTATGAAGCAATTGTTCGGCGACACGAGCCGCCAATTGTTCACCATGTGATTGTGAAATGGCAAAAACCATCATATCAAGAGGTGCTGTCCCGCCGGAACATGTATAACGATTGCGATCAATCTCAAACAGGGTAGCCGTGACATCAAGATGGGGATATGTTTCCACAAATCCCTCGACATTTTCCCAGTGTAATGTGCATCTGTAACCATCAAGAAGGCCGGCATCTGCCAGTGTTATGGAGCCGGTACAGACACTTCCCAATGGCACATCGGCGCGGGCATAAGATCTCAGTTGTCTGGAGATTTCCTTGTCTCGATATTCCCGGGTTTTAACCCCGGCACAGACAAATAAAATATCAACGTCGATGGGATCTAATATAGAGCCATCAGGCATGATTGTAACACCATTGCTGGCGGGAACTTCTTCACCATTTATACTTAAGGTTTTCCAGTTATATAATTTTTGTCGGCTCAGCCTGTTAGCCATTCGCAGGGGGTCAATACATGAAGTAAAGGCAATCATGGAAAAAAAGGGCAGAAGAAAAAAACCTACCCGCTGGTTTTTAGCGTTCGTCTGTTTCTCAAACATTACATGTTCTTACTCTTAAATTTTACCTGTTTATGTCGCTTATACTAAAATATAAGACGCCTTCAAGCAATATAGAACTTTCAACAGGGTGTATATTTGATTCATTATGGAGAACTAAATATATGTTAAAAGATAATCGTTTAAAGAATTTACCAGCACCGGGTGCTCCTGATATTGAAATTGCCCGTGCGGCACCCATGCTGCCCATTTTACCACTGGCTGCAGAACGGATTGGCATACCGCCCGAAGCTCTTGTTCCTTATGGACATTTCAAGGCAAAGCTTTCTCTGGAACATATTCATTCGTTGAGAGATCGCCCATCGGGTAAGCTTGTGTTGGTTACGGCAGTAACACCGACTGCTGCTGGCGAGGGTAAGACCACGACCAGTGTTGGCCTTAGTGACGGACTGAACAGAATTGGCACAAAATCAATAGTATGTTTGCGCGAGCCGTCCCTAGGGCCATGCTTTGGCATGAAGGGCGGGGCCGCTGGCGGCGGCAGAGCGCAAGTACTTCCCATGGAAGATATTAATCTTCATTTTAATGGTGATTTTCACGCCATAACATCTGCCCATAACCTGTTATCGGCCATGTTGGACAACCATATCCACTGGGGAAATGAGCTAAAAATTGACCCAAGGCGTATAAGCTGGCGCCGGGTTGTCGATATGAATGACAGAGCTTTGCGTAACATTGTTATTGGCCTTGGCGGCCCGGTGCAAGGTGTTCCCCGCGAAAATGGTTTCGACATAACAGTTGCCTCGGAAATCATGGCAATCTTTTGTTTGGCCAATGATCTGGCTGATTTGCAAAAAAGACTCGGCGATATTATCGTTGCCCAAACTTACGATAAAGAACTGGTTACCGCCCGCGACCTGGGTGCGGATGGAGCCATGGCTGTATTGCTCAATGATGCGCTTGCACCCAATCTCGTGCAAACAATCGAAAATAATCTGTCTTTCATTCACGGGGGTCCATTCGCCAATATTGCGCATGGCTGTAATAGTGTTATGGCAACTAAAGCCGCACTTCTACTTTCGGAAGTTGTGGTTACCGAGGCCGGATTTGGCGCAGATTTAGGGGCAGAAAAATTCATCGATATTAAATGCCGGAAATCTGGCCTGCGACCAGACGCAGTCGTTTTGGTTTGTACAATCCGCGCCATGAAAATGCAGGGTGGTGTGGCAAAAGAAGATTTAAGCCAGCCTGACCCGCAAGCTGTGGAAAAAGGCTGTGTGAATCTTGTTCGTCATATCGAGAATATGAAAAAATTTGGTATTACTCCTATTGTCGCCCTAAATCATTTTATCAAGGATACAGACGAAGAATACGCAGTAATCCAAAAAATTTGTGCTGAGCAAGGCGTAAATGTCGCCTTGTCCAAACATTGGGAAAAAGGTGGCGAGGGTGCGGATGAATTGGCTCGTCTGGTCAACAAAACTTTGGACGAGACGTCTGCTGACGTTCAATTTCTTTATCCTGATGACGCACCACTCAAGAAAAAAATCACGATGGTGGCAGAGGAAATTTACCACGCGAAAGACGTGGCTTTCAGTCCTGTGGCAAGTCGAGGTCTGGCTGAATATGAAAGTCGTGGTTTTGGGCATTTGCCGGTTTGTATCGCCAAAACACCCTATAGTTTTTCATCGGATCCTGCACTGTCCGGTGCCGCCGCGGGACATACCCTGGAAGTGCGCGAGGTCCGGTTATGTGCTGGTGCCGGGTTTATCGTTGCTGTGTGTGGTAATCTTATGACCATGCCGGGACTGCCTAGAAAACCTTCTGCACTGAATGTTGGTATGGATGAAGCTGGCGAAATTTTCGGGCTTGCCTGAACTTATGGAAGAGAGAATATATTGTGAGTGATGACGAAGAAGAAATTATCCTCAGGGATTTAAATGATGAAGATTTGATCGCCCAGATGCAGGATGATTTATATGATGGCCTGCGCGATGAAGTATATGAAGGTGTTGAAATACTTCTGGAGCGCAAATGGGATGCCAATGTCATATTGTCTGATGCCCTGGTTGAGGGTATGCGTATTGTCGGTATTGATTTCAGAGACGGCATTTTATTTGTGCCTGAGGTTTTGCAATGTGCCAATGCCATGAAAGGTGGTATGGGTTTACTTCGCCCTATCCTGGCCGCCAGTGATAATGCTGCCAGTATGGGTAAATATGTCATCGGCACTGTTAAGGGCGACATCCATGATATTGGTAAAAATCTGGTTGGCATGATGCTTGAGGGCGCAGGCTTTGAAGTGATTGACCTTGGCATCAATAATCCGGTGGAGAATTACCTTGAGGCCATCGACAAACACAAGCCTGACATTCTTGGTATGTCGGCTTTGCTGACAACAACCATGCCCTATATGGGAGTAGTGATTGAAGAGCTGGACAAACGCGGAATCTTGAAAGAATTGCCAGTGATGGTTGGCGGTGCCCCGCTCAATCAGGAATTTGCCGATGCTGTTAACGCTCATTCATATGGTCGTGATGCGGCCATGAGTGCGGAACTGGCAAAAACCATTCTTGGAAAGAACAGATGATAAATGGGTAGCAAGACTTGCCATAAAAGTTTAATCATTGCCTGCGGCGCCATCGCGAAGGAAATGACCCACCTGCAACGCCAATTGGGTCTTTCAAATGATGTGTTTACCCTGAAATGTCTGCCTGCTGACTATCATAATACGCCGGATAAAATAGCTCCTGCCATTGAAAAAATACTCATGGGACAGCGGGATCACTATGACTTTGTTCTGGTGGGTTATGGCGATTGCGGTACGGGCGGCAAACTTGAT
>JAJFIP010000268.1 GCA_021774875.1 Emcibacter sp. | reverse complement strand
GATAAATATGGTTTTGATGCGGCCTTTGGCGGCGCACGTCGGGATGAGGAGAAATCCCGGGCCAAGGAGAGGATATTTTCCTTCCGCTCGGCCCAGCACCGTTGGGATCCAAAAAACCAGCGGCCTGAGCTGTGGAATATTTATAATAACCGCATTGCCAAGGGTGAAAGTATGCGGGTGTTCCCCCTGTCCAACTGGACCGAGCTGGACATCTGGCAATATATTCATCTGGAGAATATCCCTATCGTGCCGCTTTATTTTGCCGCCAAGCGTCCGGTAGTGGAAAGGGACGGGATGCTGGTGATGGTCGATGATGACCGGATGCCTATGCTTGATGGCGAGAAGCCGGTATCGAAGATGGTGCGCTTTCGCACGTTGGGATGCTATCCATTGACGGGTGCGGTCGAGTCCACGGCGACCACGCTGCCCGAGATCATTCAGGAAATGCTGCTGACCAAAACTTCCGAGCGGCAAGGCCGGACCATCGACAAGGACGCACATGCCTCCATGGAGCAGAAAAAACAGGAGGGCTATTTCTAATGCCTAAAAAGTCTTATGAGGTTCAGCAGTCCGAACAAATCGCCAATGACATTGAAGGTTATCTTCACGAGCAGGAACATAAAAGCTTTCTGCGTTTCATCACCTGCGGCAGTGTGGATGATGGCAAGTCAACTTTAATAGGCCGCCTGCTGTATGATTCAAAACTGATTTTTGAAGATCAACTGGACGCGCTTGAAAATGACAGTAAAAAAGTTGGCACCCAAGGCGGCGATCTGGATTTTGCTCTGCTGGTTGATGGCTTGGCGGCGGAGCGCGAGCAGGGCATTACCATTGATGTAGCTTACCGGTTTTTTGCCACTGACAAACGTAAATTCATTGTCGCTGATACCCCCGGACATGAACAATATACCCGAAATATGGCGACCGGAGCCTCGTCTGCGGATGTGGCCGTGATATTGATTGATGCCCGAAGAGGTGTGCTTACCCAGACCCGACGCCATAGTTATATCGTTAACTTACTTGGTATCCGCCATGCTGTTGTTGCGATTAATAAAATGGATCTGGTGGATTATTCCGAGCAGGTATTTGAGGATATTATCCGGGACTATGGTGAATTTGCAGCCAATTTAAATTTTGAAAGCATCACATTTGTACCTATGTCGGCCTTAAAGGGCGACAATATTATGGATGGCAGTGCCAATATGGACTGGTATGATGGCCCGACATTGATGACGGTTTTGGAAACAGTTGAGGTTGCCAAACAGTCTGCACAAAATCCTTTTCGTATGCCTGTTCAATGGGTCAATCGCCCGGATCTGGATTTTCGTGGGTTCTCGGGAACCATTGTCTCTGGCACCATAAAGCCGGGCGATGAAGTGATAGCTCTGCCAAGCGCCAGAACGAGTGTCGTGAAATCGATTGTCACTTATGATGGTGATCAGGATCAAGCGGTTGCGGATCAGGCAGTGACCATCACACTAGAAGATGAAATTGATATTTCGCGCGGCGATGTGCTGGCAGAGATAGATCAGAGACCGGAAACAACTGATCAGTTTCAGGCCTATATGATCTGGATGCATGATCAGGCTTTATTGCCGGGACGGCCATATCTGATTAAGACCACCAACAAAACCGTTACCGGTGAGGTGACCGAATTAAAATATAAAGTCAATATCAACTCACTGGAACATGAAGCAGGCAAGACTTTGGAATTGAATGAAGTCGGCTTGTGTAATTTAAGCCTTGATGAAACCATTGTTTTTGACCCTTACAGGGAAAATCCGGCTCTTGGCTCCTTTATCATGATTGATAAAATTACCAATGTCACGGTGGCGGCGGGCATGATTGATTTTGGTTTGCGCCGGGCGACCAATGTCCATTGGCAGGCGGTGGATGTGCATAAGAAAGCCCGTTCAACACAAAAGCGTCAAAAACCGGTGGTGCTATGGTTTACCGGATTGAGTGCGTCCGGTAAATCAACCATCGCCAATCTGGTGGAAAAGAAGCTGCATAGTCTGGGCAAGCATACCTATCTGCTGGACGGTGATAATGTGCGCCACGGTCTCAACAGAGACTTGGGATTCGTTGAGGCTGACCGGGTGGAAAATATCCGGCGTGTGGGCGAGGTTTCAAAATTAATGGTCGATGCCGGTCTGATCGTGCTCACCGCCTTTATTTCCCCTTTCTGCGCGGAACGGCGGATGGTGCGCGATATGATGGAAGAAAATGAATTTATTGAGGTCTTTGTCGATACCCCGATCGAGATATGTGAACAGCGCGACCCCAAAGGTCTGTACAAGAAAGCCAGAAGCGGCGAGATCAAAAATTTTACTGGCTTTGACAGTCCCTACGAAAAACCTGAACGGGCCGACATTCATCTGCATACGGGAGACATAACCGCAGAAGAAGCGGCGGATGAGGTCATCGCCAGGATCGAAGAGAAATATCTATCCAGTTAGCCTAGATATTTCTCTGGCTCACATTAAAGAACAGCTTTGCAAATTTCTTCGATATGGCGGTGGTCGGTGCCGCAGCAACCGCCGTGTATATTAAGGTTTTTCAGCTTGGATTTGAGGGCATTATACTGCTCGCCAAGCTCTTGCGGGTTGCCCGCATCCAGCTCCACTGAATTATCAAGTTCCTCATGACTTTTACAGGATGCATTGGCATGCAGGCCTCTGATTCTTAGTGGCCAGTCTTCATAAGATGACAGCACATGTTCAAAATGGGTCGGATGGGCGCAGTTAATCATATAATATGCCGGCCCGTTATCCGTCGCCCTATCAACAGCTTCGATGGCATCTTTCAGGCTTTGCCCCGAGGGCAGCTTGCCATCGGTTTCAACGGTGAAGGAAATCACTACTGGCAATTCTGCTTTTTGCGCAGCGCGGGTGACGCCGATGGCTTCTTCAACATAAGTCATGGTAATAGCAGAGACCATATCTGCATTTGTATCCTTGAAAACGTCAATTTGTACGCTGTGATATTGTTCGGCTTCCCCTGCTGTCATAAAATAGGATGGATCGTAACCGTCCCCGCGCGGGCCGATACAGCCGCTGATGACAAATCTGCTGTGTTTAGTTTCAAACTCCGTCTTTATATCTTCCAGCATCTGGATTGACCTTTGATTGAACTCGGCAAGCTGTTTCTTACTGTAACCTATTTTTTCAGCCCAATCCGCACTGGCCCGCCATGTGGCACTCTCCAGAATAAAGCCAACCTTATTATTATGGGCGATGGCGGCATAAGTTGAAAAATAATCATGCAATATTTTCTGCCCTTTTTTCTCTTCCAGTAATACAAAAGCAGCAAATTCGGGTAGGTCAATGCCATGATGAAAAATCAATGTGGTTTCAAGCCCGCCGTCGGTGAGAAAAACCTCTCCGTCCAGCTGGGGCAAATTATTTCTGTATGCTGTCATAATCAATTCCTTTGCTAAAATTTACCGGATAATGTCACGGGTAAAGAACAGGTTCCAGTGAACTTGTGGTACTAAAATGAAAATAATTATTACTAATATTTATCAGATAGTTAGATTGGTTTTACGGATAAGAGTTCAGAAAATATCGATTAACTGATATAAAACTGTACCATAGGTACAGTAATGAAAGCACGATAGCATGGAAAATATGGGTAAGGGAGAAAGAACCCGAGAAAGAATCCTGGGTTTTGCTGAAGATGCCATTTTGCAAAAAGGCTATGCTGCAACCTCAATCGAAGAGCTGATTGTTGCCGCAGATATTACCAAAAGCGGGTTTTTCTATCATTTCAGGGACAAAGGCGAACTGGCCAGACATCTATTGCTGCGTTACCTGAAGCAGGATAATGAAATCTTTAAAGATCTCATTAAACGTGCCAATGAGTTGAGCGACGATCCCTTGCATAGCTATCTGATCATGATCAAATTATTTTCCGAAATGCTGGAAGAATTGCCCACCACCCATCCTGGCTGTCTCGTGGCTTCCATATGTTATCAGGAACAGCTATTTGACGATG
>JAJFIP010000267.1 GCA_021774875.1 Emcibacter sp. | reverse complement strand
TATATATTTTGCGGACCTACATTGGCTTCAAACTCAGGAAATGCCCGCACACCATCTGTCACAGAGGAAAAAATAAACGAATTCTTTTTGTTTAATCCATAACACATGGGATAAATACCCATGCGGTCAACGGCTATAAGTGCTGACTTGCGTTTGGGAGACACCAATGCAATTGACCACGACCCCTGCATAACCTTTAGTACACCGCTGCTATATCTTTTATATCCTTCTATAAGAGCATATTCATCGCCCCGTTCAGCCGCCAGAGTCTTTAGCACGGGATTTTGCCAGATTATTTTACCGCAAATAGTTGCTCTGTAGTCATCATCTTCTGCAATATCATTAAAGTCATAACGCGAAACAACAGATACCGCTCCGTTGGGAGTAGAAAATTTTTTCATATTCTGTAATAAATGGCGATCATGATCGCCACGGGACAACCTACTTGCCATCCGCGTAATTAAGTCATCAGGTGTTATATTTTTGTCTGAAGGCCCCACCCAGCCACTAATCCCGGTCATATTTTGTTCTCATTCATTTTTTTATACCAGTACTTCTTTTGGTATGGCGTGCCCTAAAAATGCGGTAGGACTTGCTGACAGTCCATAGGCTCCAGACTGGAATATTACTACATAGTCTCCAACCTCAGCCTTTGGCAACATCATCTTATCTCCCAGACGGTCCAGTGGCGTGCATAAACAGCCCACTATATTTACCTGTTCTGTTGTCAATACTGACATGCGATTGGCAATAGCAACAGGATAATTCTTTCTAATTAACTGACCAAAGTTACCCGATGCCGAAAGATGATGATGCATCCCCCCATCCGTAATCAGGTATATTTCACCGCGAGATGTTTTTTTATCAATAATTTTGGTAACATAAATGCCAGCTTCCCCCACCATATAGCGACCAAGTTCTATCACCACTTCGCAATCTGGCAACTCCTTATGGAATTTATTCATATAGTTTGAAAGGCCATCCCCCAGTATTTTCAGGTCTAATTGCGTATCGCCGGGAAAATACGGAATTCCAAATCCGCCGCCAATATTAATCTTTTTCGGCTTGATTGGTGCATATTTGGCAAGGGAGATGGCAAGATCGAGGCTTTTTTCCTGTGTCTCCAACAGATTCTTCTCATTAAGATTTTGCGATCCACTGAAAATATGAAAACCGATAAAATCCAGATCCAGTTCGGCAAGTCGTTTTAACATAGACGGCACAGCTTCACTATCGACACCAAACTGCTGAGGACCACCGCCCATTTTCATGCCAGAAGATTTCAGTTCAAAATCAGGATTTACCCGGATGGCGACCCTAGGGATAATATTTTGCTCCTTTGAAATCCGGGCGATATTTTCCATCTCATTGAAAGATTCCATATTGATGGTCACACCCGCTGCGATGGCCAGAAATAATTCTTGTTCAGTTTTTCCCGGCCCGGCGAAACTAATTAATGACGGATCCATACCCGTAGCAAGGGCGATAGCCATTTCCCCGGATGAGGCCAAATCCATCCCATCCACAATCTGGCTCATATGCTGAACCAGTTCCGGCATCGGATTGGCTTTAATTGCATAATGCAGCTTTAACCTGGACGGCATGTATTTCCTTAATTCATCAATACGCTCGCTAATCAACACCTTGTCATAGGCATAAAATGGTGTGGAGCCCAGGCGGCCCGCCAACTGACTGACCGTGATCCCGCCGATAGTAAGTTCCCCTTCCCTGACCGGGAAACCTGTAATGGGTGCATGTTCAGGTTTTTTCTTTTCCATTTTACTCATTTGGCTTTTTTTCTTTTTTTAATTCCGCAGTAATTGCCTTACGGTCAATCTTGCCGTTGGGGTTTTTAGGCAAACTGTCCCACTCAATCAGCCTGTGCGGTACCATGTAACTTGGCAGCTCCACCCGACAATAAGTCATTATCTCGTCCATATCCAGACTTCCTCCACCCTTCGCGGTGGCTACAATCCAGATAGCCTGACCCAACTGTTCATGATTTATCCCTATAGCCGCAATTTCATCAACCAGACCACTGGCATATATGGTTTCTTCCAGTTCGGTTGGACTGGTCCTGAAGCCTGATGTTTTTATCATCTCATCACGGCGACCGACAAAATAAAGGTAACCGTCCTTGTCCATCTTAACAGTATCACCCGACCATACGGCAATTTCCGGATTAGTCAGGCCCGCTACCTGCCCCGGTACCGGTCGGAATCTCTCATTGGTCCGCTCAACATCATTCCAATAGCCAAGACCGACCAAAGCCCCTCTATGTAGCAGTTCACCCGCCTCCCCCACATCACAAGGCGTGCCATCCTCTCTCACCACCATAATTTCAGCATTGGGAATAGCCTTACCGATGGAGTCCGGGATTCTATCCACTTGGTCTGGTGGCAGATAGGTTGACCGGAAAGCTTCGGTCAGGCCATACATCAGATATATATCACTGCTCGGTAATAATTCCTGAAATTTATGGGTCACAGGAATCGGCATTCGCCCGCCAGTGGTAGCAATATATCGAATTGATTTTACGGCCTCCTCCGGCCATTGGAGTTCGCTAAGCTGTATCCATAAGGGCGGAACACATGTGATACCGGTAGCCCTGTTTCTTACCGCCTGCCTGATCACATCACGCGGCAGAAGAAAATTCATCAGAATAACCGTTGCCCCTTTGGCAAAGGCTGTTGTCAACTGACTTAACCCCGCATCAAAACTGAACGGCAGAACACATAATATTCTGTCTGAAGATGTATTTTCAAGATAGCCTGCGACGCTTTCTGCCCCGACAATCATATTGCGGTGAGAAAGAATCACGCCCTTTGGCATACCCGTGCTACCCGAAGTATAAAGGATTGCCGCCATATCTGCATCAATGACTTTATGAACAGCTACTTCAGAACCCCTCCCCTGTGCCAATAAATCATCATAGCTAATAATTTTTTTACCCGTATCGAACGTTGTTTCTGGTATTTTACCCGTCAATATAATCAATTTCAGGTCAGGACACCCACTTAATTCCTGTCCCAAAGCCATCAGTCTGTCTGCACTGGTCACAAGAAATCTAACATTGCAGTCTTTCATGATATAGGCCACCTGACGGGCTTTCAGGCCCGGATTGACTGGCACAAATACACCACCTGCATACGAAGGACCGAAAATGGCGGTTATAGTCTCAAATTGTTTTGGCAGATAACTGGCGACACGGTCATTTTTATTCAAACCCTGTGTTATCAAGCCACGCCCAAAGGCCATAATATCATCACTAAGCTCCCCATAAGTCATTTTTTCTTTTTTGAAAATAACAGCGGTCTTCTGTGACGATTGCCTTTCCGGGCTTGCAACAAAATCTGAAAGATTATATGTCATAGATAGTTATATCTTTTTATTTTTTAAATTTTTCACAACATAATACATAAATATTATAGAAATATGAATATATTCTTCCGATTATAATAGAAAAGAAAGTACGAACTTTTTCAGGAAAGATTATAGTCTGAAGCAAACTCTTTTTACAGTCAGGTTTAAGGAACAAAAATTTTACTTTTCTCCACTAAAAATAACCAACACAATAAAACATAAGGGAATACAGGTCCGGTTTTGGCAGAAAATAAAAAAAACAACAGGAGATTTATGATCTCCCAAACTACAACTGAATTTATCAATGGGAAGGAAGTTTATCGAAAGATTCCAGCCCCCTGCATTCCTGCATTTCCCGTCATGTCATGGGCAAGTTTGTTTCCAATTTCCCCCCACCAGATTCCTTCGCTATTCCAAAGTCGGTGGATACAATATTTTACCGCTGGTCGCTACGCCCTTTATCAGGCACTCAAGGAAATAAACGTAAAGAAAAATGATGAAATACTTGTTCCAGCTTATCATTGCCCGGCCATGATATATCCAATTATTGATGCGGGATGCATACCCGTATTTTACAAAATTAATGAAGATTTTTCCACAAATATTACTGACCTTAACGACCTGATCACATCAAAAAGCAAAGCGGTCATCGCAGTAAATTATTTTGGTTTTTTTCAAAATATTCAAGATGTTCGGAAAATCTGTGATAAGCATAAACTAAAGCTTGTAGAGGATTGTGCCCATAGTTTGTTTGGCCAGTCAAATGATATTATGGTGGGACAGACGGGTGATTATGCAATAGGCAGTACGAAGAAGTTTTTTTCAGTAGAACAGGGTGGAATTCTAACGAGCAACAAGAAATCATTTCAAAAAAGACACCCGGGGAAAATTAACATAAAATCAGAAATTCGTTTTATTTATCAAACTATCGAAAGATCAATCGAAAGCGGTCGGTTATGGATGTTTACCCCCTTTATACTGCTTATTGAAAAACTACGCGGTCAGACTGAACGGGATAAAGTGCCTGCCATAATCAAGGTTTCATCAGCGTCAGGTGACACTCTGGAAGAATATTCAGCAGAAGAAAGAATAAGCCAGCCGACAAGATTTTCCATGTTTCTGGAAAAATATGTCTCGCACCATCGAATACATGTAAAACGCCGCGAAAATTATATTTTTTTGTTAAATGCATTAAAAGATATTCAAGGTATAACTATTCCAATTAAAGAAATTTCTGCTGGGTATGTTCCATATATGCTTCCCATAATTATAGAAAATATGGAGGACATTTTTGCGGAAATTGAGGATGCGGCTATTCCTTTTCAAAGATTTGGCCAGTTTTTATGGCAAGGCGCTGAAAGATGTACAGTAAGTCAGAAATATGCAAAAACAATCCTTCAACTCCCCTGCCATCAGGAATTAACGAAGGCTGAACTACAGTGGATAGTTGATAGATTAAACGAGATTTTGGATATGGAAAATACGAATGATAGTTGAAAAATATACAAATTCAGCAGATATTCCTGCATCCTTTATAGAAGAACTTGATAAAATAAAGTCTGGACTTTTTGAAAAAATAGAATGGTTTAATTTACTTCAAAAGCACATTATTAGTAATGACGAAGAAGTGGTTTATTATTGTATTTTAAATATGCAAAAAAAAATTGAGGCCGTTTTTCCTTTAATAAAATCCCCTAACAGAAATAAATCTGGTTACATATTAAAAAGTTTGGCTAACGTTTATTCGCTGGAATACCGGCCACTTGTTTTAAAAAAATCACGAAATTGCCGAAAGGCTATCTCTGCCTTTGCCCATTATCTTGCTACCGAAGAATGTGAATGGACCTCATTAGAATTATTTCCTGTAGATGATGGAGAATTAAGCAATATCTTTCTCAAAGAAGAGCTGGCTAAACACTTCAAAATAACTTTTTCACTGTGTCATAAAAATTGGATTTTCGATAACAATAATGAAAAATATGATAATTATGTTGCCTTTAGCCCCTCCCGCATAAGAAACATAAGACGTGATGAAAGGCGTATTAAAAAAGACCACAATATCCAAATCAAAATCTGGACAGATGATATTGATATTGAGAAATCTATTGACGATTATTTAATGGTTTATAACAATAGCTGGAAAAACCAAGAACAATATCCGGATTTTATCCCCGACCTCATCAGACTATGTGCCGACAAAAAAATATTACGTCTTGGTATTCTTTATGTTGATAATATACCAACAGCGGCCCAACTTAATATTTTTCATAATAACATCACCCTCATATATAAATTAAGTTACCATGAAGAGTATAAACATCTTTCTACGGGAGCCATTCTGTCCTTCAATATGATGCAATATGCCTTCGACCAGGATAATTCTGTACAAATAGATTACGGTTGTGGTGATGATGCCTATAAAAGAGAATGGATGAATAATTGTCGCACCAAAAAGATTATGACCATATATAACAACAATATTTCAGGCAAATATCTGTATATAAAACAAACATGGAAAGCCCGGATCAAACAATTTCTCATAGC
>JAJFIP010000266.1 GCA_021774875.1 Emcibacter sp. | reverse complement strand
CTGCTGCCGCTGGGATTGATATGTCGACGCAGGAACGCCCTTATAGAGAGGGAATTTATGTGGCCGTTTTGCAGGCAGATGGCAAATCACCCTTCTATCCGAAATCTGATGAAGAAGAAGTGAAGGCTGAAGAAGACAAAGACAAAAAAGAAGATGATAAAAAAGCAGAAGACGAAGAAAAGAATGGTGAAGAAGAAAAAGATACACCTAAGCTTGATCTCGATGGCATATCTGATCGTATTGTCGCCCTGCCTGTTGCTGAACGTAATTATTCAAACCTGAATGTGGCTTCCGATGGCTCACTGTACTTTATGGAAAGTAAACAGCCGGGGACGAGTGTTGAGCCGGGTGGTTTTAATCCCGCAACCAATACTATCATGCGTTTTGACATGGAAAAGAAAAAGGCAACGGTCGCCAAGACCAAGATCATTAGCTATTCTGTGAGTAGTGACGGAAAAATGCTTCTGATCATTGGTCCCAATAACAGCATTGCGACAACAAAGGCCGGAAAAAAACTCGATCCGAAACCATTGAAACTTGCCGATCTGAAAATGCGCATTGACCCGCAAAAAGAGTGGTTACAGATTTTCACTGATGCCTGGCGTATGGAAGCTGATTTTTTCTATGACGGTAATATGCATGGACTAGACTGGCAAACCATATATGACCAATATCGCCCCCTTGTTGATCATATAGGTAGCAGGGCAGACCTGACTCGGTTGCTCACAGAGATGATTGCAGAATTGCAGGTCGGTCATAACCGCACATATGGTGGCGATGGGTATCGGGATGCTCCCGTCAATATAGGCCTTCTTGGGGCAGATATTCGTTTTGAAAATGGTAATTTCCGGCTCCATAAAATTTATGATGGCGAGAAATGGAATCCTTTCCTCAATGCTCCTCTCGCCGAACCGGGGATTGGCGTTAAAGAAGACGATTATATACTCAGTGTGAATGGAATGCCATTGAGCGCTGGCGATAATTTCTTCGCGGCTTTTGAAGGCACTGTCGGGAAACAGGTCACACTTTCAATCAGTTCAAATGCAGATGGTAGTGAGGCACGGGATGTTGTGGTGTTACCAACCAGAAATGAACGCTTTATCCGCCTGTGGAACTGGATAGAAGGCAACCGAGCTTATGTGGAGAAAGCTTCCGGTGGCCGCGTTGGCTATGTCTATGTGCCCAACACTGCTGGTGCGGGCTATACCTTTTTTAACCGGATGTACTTGGCCCAAGTGGATAAAGACGCAATGATTATTGATGAGCGTTCAAATGGTGGTGGTCAGGTTGCAAATTATATCACTGATGTTCTCTCCCGCACCTATCTGGGGGGCTACCGTGACCGTGATGGTGAAGTCTATTGGGGACCAGCAGGAGCCATGTATGGTCCCAAGGTAATGCTGATTGATCAGGATGCCGGTTCCGGTGGTGATTTTCTCCCCTATAGCTTCCGTCATATGGGCATTGGCAAGCTGATCGGGACACGCACTTGGGGCGGGCTGATTGGCATTTCCCATAACCCCACGCTGGTTGATGGTGGTGTGGTCTCTGTACCCTACATCCGCATTTTTGATGCCAATGGGGAGTGGCTGGCAGAAAATAAAGGTATTGCGCCGGATATTGAGGTCAAGCTTCTGCCAGCAGATGTCAATGCGGGTCGGGATGCTCAGCTTGACCGGGGTATCAGCGAGGTATTAGAGGCACTTAAAACTCATACACCAGTAAAACATAAAAAATCTCCGGCGATACCAACTAAATTAGGTGAATAATCAATATTGGTACTGCATGTTATTACTTGATGTGATCAAGCTTCAATATTGATCAGGGGTGCCTGTTCTTGTTCAGTTTCGTCACCCTCATCATCGCCACCCCCGCTTAAGGCGGCGAGCAGGTCTGTGGTTTTCAGAGCAAATTCGCGTAATGTTTCAATCTTTGCGACCAGTGTGATAAAATTTGCTAAATCATCATCAAGCAAAACTGTTGAATGTTTTGCCCGGAAGAAATCATTGACCTGATGACGCGCAGATCGTACTTCACTGCGCACGTCTTTATCAAGATGTCCCAATTTGGTATCTGTGCCACGCGCAGAATTCAGGGCGCTGACCAGCTTGAAGAATCTTTTGGCAAGCTTACCGGTCAAACCATCATTTTCTGCCAGTTCCTTAAGTAAATTTTTAAGAGCGTCTTCAATACCTTTCGCCCGATGATGGCTATCACCCAGATCAATTTCATCCGGTTCGGCATCATTGACGGTCTGTTCAGCAGCAAGAAAACCCGTGGTAACATTAATGGCGGTAATGGAAAGAGATATGTTCACGGCGGAACTGTAACTTGCAGTCTGTTGTCCATCACTATTGGTCAATTGATATTGACTGGTTCGGGAATAATTAAAATCTGCCTGAAAAAATTGTGCCTGACTAAAAGCAATCACACTGGGCTGTGTGTTGGTAATGGCTCCTGAAGTGAGCATGTCATAATCTCCTGCTGTTCTGCATATAAAATGCGCTTTTTGCGCAATCAGGAAATAATGAACCCATATGATTAAAATAATACTACTTGCACGGAGAAAGGTTTCCGCTTTTGTCGTCCAGGCAGAATTGCGCGACCTTGTTGCTGACTTTCTGTCCTTTCATCATACCGCCAATAATATAAAATTGATCACCCAATACCAATAATCCGCGATGGTCCATGCTACCTTGTTCCAGGCTTCCTACTATATGCCACTTGTTGTTATCCATCGAGTAGGCCAATACTGTGTTTGATGGCTCAGAAGGGTTGTTATCATAACCTATACCATTGTAATTATAGGGATTGTCACTTCCACCAACAAATACTATCCAGTCCCCCTGCCCCCGATAACCACCTGCGGCCATCCGGTACAGTGGCTTGCCCGGATGAGGCTGGATGCGGTGCCACTCAATCACATGAGGCGTATCTGGATTAACTTCACCTCTGAAACAGCTTTCCACTGCTTGATAGTGATGTCTGCCCTCTAAAGGTACAATTTTTTCAACCCCGTCACAGATTACAAATCTGTTACCAACAGCGGCTCCGGCGTGGCCAAATACTGCATGACCGGGATAAGGTGTTGCCTGAAACCATTTATTCTCAAATGTATCATAAACTTGCGACAGATTAACATTACCTGAATTATGCCACCCTGAAATCAGATAAATATAGCGGTCAGCCACCGTGAAAGACACGCTATCATCCACAGCCACAGGAATTTCCGGCATCAGCATATATTTATTAGTTTCAGGGTCATATTCATAAGACTGGGCTATACTAATTTCTGTATGATCTTCGGCCACGGTATAGCCGCCAAAGACAAAAACTTTATCCCCAAGAGTAATAGCCGTTGCCGCCAATTCTCCAATATTGCCGGGAACTGAGGCTAATTTGTCCCAGTTTTTATCACCCAGTGATAAAGAAAAACTTTCAAGTGAAGTATCCTGCCAGCTTTTGCCCTGCTGCAATCCCTTAAAGGAAAATAAGGTCACTGCATTGCCGGACTGTAAAATTGTTGTGGCATTATTGGTCATAGGTACGGGAAGACTGGCAAGTTTTTTCACAGGAACGATTTCTTGTGCATGGCCTTTACCAATGAAACCATAAATTATCAAAACAACAATAGAAATTATTTTTTTCACGATTTGCGGCCTAGTCTGGCATAAAATTTAATTTTGTCATTGGCTGTCATGCAAAATGTAAAAATGGATACCATATAAATAATCATCAGCAGTGGTATGCCTATGGCAATTCCTTGTCCGCTCAGAATATCAATGGGTAAGGTGATGCTAAGTAACTTGAATAAGAATATGCAACCCACTGAGGCTAATACAACTTTTAGCAAACTCATCTGCATCATATTAATTCCCATAAGACGGCGAACCGTGATCACTCGAATTAAATTCATCAAAATATATATGCTGCAAAGTGCCATAGCGATAGCTTCCACCCCAATATTCAGACTACTGACCAGAAAGGCGGCAATAATCACATAAAGCGGAATCATGACGACTGATATGACCGGGTTAAATATGGGATAGCGGTAAAGTATGGGCATATCCGTCATGCCAAATCCCCCATTTACTGTTTCCCCGATCATCAATAGCACCAGAACGATACCACTTGATACCAGTAAAGCCTGATCTGTGTCTTCACCGGCAATCAGACCCATAAAGGCCTCACCATAAAATATGGCTATCACCACCAGAAGACATTGAATCATTAAAGTCCAGCGGCTGACCATAACCATCTGATGTTCAACAACAGAATAATCTTTTTCAACCAGATTCTTGGCCATAACCGGAGCTAGAATGGGGTAGAAGCTCTGGTATATTTTTTCAACAGATGTGGTTATTTGCTGGGCAACATTGTAAATCCCCAGCACACCCTCGGCAAAAAAGAATTTTACTGTAAAGACATCCATACGCATAAAGACCAAAAGTGCCAAATCGTGAAAAGCTGTGGGAGCTGAAAAGCGGGACATATTACACATCAGGGAGAATTTTGGGCGGGCGGAAAGAAAATTTCGCAAGGAAAATAATCTTGCACAGCCCCAGAGAGCAGCAAAAAGAGCAGCAAAGATGGAAACAGCATAGGCCAGCACAAGCCCCTTTTCTCCGAACTCCAGAAAATAAAACGCCAGCATACTGAACAGAAGAACATAAGGTTCGACAAAGCTTCGGCAAATCACTTCATATTTCATATTGCGGGAAAAACGCGTACCTGCCAGAAGAATATCGACCGAGGATATAATTAATATTATCGGTACAAGTTTTCTTAATCCCGGTACCATTTCAGGGTAATCAAACCAGATAGCCAGTTGACCAGATGACAGGATAATAACCCCGATCATCAATAGCCCAACCATAAATGAGCATAGCAGAGCGGCGACAATAATCTCTTCCGGTGTGTGGCCTTCGCTATATTTTTTGTCCTGCATGAATTTGAATAAGGATCGTTTAAAGCCAAAAACCGCTAATGCCGCGCCCAACTCCACCGTGGTGATGATGAAAATATAACGGCCATATAGTTCTTTGCCGAACAGAGCCATAACCAGCAGGATAAAAGGCAGTCGGGAACTCAGGCGAATGATAAAGCCGAGAAAATTAACTTTCGCGCCTTTAACAATATCTTTTTTATCTTTTTCGTCTGATGGTGTCATTTTTCAGAATTACTTGTGAGTATGAAAATGGTAAACGAATGAAAAGATACATGTTTTTATCGCAACATCAAGTCTGCTGTGAATGTGAACTAACGCATCGAGTTGCCTTCTGCATCAACTATTTCAACCTCACCCATATTTAACGCACGAATATTTTCTTCGATCTTGCTAAGGTCACCGACGACGATCCAAGTCAGGGTTTCCGGGTGGAGCATATCCTGAGCGGTTTTCAACAGTTGCTCGGTACTTAGTGACTGATATTTATTCGGCAGGGTTTCAGCATATTTATGGTCCCTGCCCTTCACGGCATTATCCATGATGTAAGTAAGCAAGGCATTGGCACTTTCAAACCTTCCGGGCAAAGTGAGTACTTTATTCTTCCGCATCAGGACCAGTTCATCTTCTGTAGGCGGTTTTTCCCCGCGAAGATCAGACGCTTCTTTCAACATTTCCTGCATCGCCTCTGCGGTTTTGTCGATCTGAACGGGGGCGAGTAATAATAATAACCCCGGCCCTTGTGCGGGGATGACACCACTATAGGCACCATATGCCCAGCCCTTGTCTTCACGCAGGTTCATATTTAGTCTGGCGGAAAAATTTCCACCAAGTATTTCATTCATGGCATTCAGGCCGAAGAAACGCTTGTCACTGGCAGAAGGTGCAATATGACCAGCCATAATAACAGCTTGCGGTGATCCCGGCTTATCCACCAAAAATATTAGCGGACTGACAGGCGCAGTTACATCAGGGACCATTTTCTTACCAGCAGGTACCTTTGGCGAACGCCATTTGCCAAAATGTTCTTCCAGATAAGGTGTGATTTCATCCAGAGTAGTATCACCAACCACAAAAATTGTCGCATTCTCTGGTCGTATCCATGCGGCAATGAAATCAAATAAGTCATCTTGGGTCATGGATTTAATGGACTGTTCCGTTCCCTGACTTTTCTGGCCGTATGGATGGCCTTTACCATATGTTTTTTGTGCCAGAAGACTCCTGGCAATTGATCTGGGGTTTACCTTGGACTGTTCGAGACGGTTGAGAAGAATCCCCCTGTCACGTTCCAAATCTTCCGCACGAAAACCCGGATTTTGCACCACATCGGCCCATAACTCTATGGAAGGGCCAATATTCTTTTTCAGAGCCGATAAAGTAATATTGGACGTATCAAGTCCATTATTAAAGCCAATATTAGCCCCAAGCATTTCTTGCCTGTTTGCCATTTCCAGCGATGTCAGGTTTTTGGTGCCTTCATTCATCAGGCCAAAAGCGTAATTGGCAGTGCCTTCCTTTCCGTACTGGTCCGATACCGTGCCCGCATCGAACTGAATGCTCATGTTTATAACGGGTATGGTGTGGCGTTCTGCCAATATAACCTTAATGCCGTTTTGAAGCTGCCCCTCCTGCAAAGCCGGTAGTTTAAGGGCTGTTGTTTTTGTCATATCTGGCATTTTGCTACGGTCTGCTATAGCCTGCCCCGCTTTATGATTACCATGAGGCAGTATGGTGAGTTGAAAAGAGCCATCGGATAACCATTTCCGGGACGTCTTCAGAACGTCTTTACGTTTTGCTGAATTCATCCAGCCAAGGGATATATTGATAAAATTTGGGTCACCTGCGTAAAGCTGTCCTGTGGCTAGCATGCGTCCCTTGCCGGATACGGACTCCAGCGAGCGGATCACACTACCATCCAGAATGGCCTTTACCCGTGCCAGTTCTTTTTTTTCAGGGCCATTTTTCAGGAAATCCTTTATGGTGTCTTCAACGATCGTTTTCACCTGATCAATGTTCGCATCGGGCTTTATGGTCACGGAAATTGAAAAAACGCTGGCCAGTTCAAATTTCTGAACATTGACCGACACATTGGTGGCAAGTTCACTTTCATGGATCAGTTTTTTATTCAGGCGGGAGTTCTTGCCCGTACCCAGTACGGCTCCAGCCAGAACGAGCTCGGCTGTTTCCTGCTCCACTCGCCCCGGTACCGCCCAAAGCCAGCGCACTTGTGGCTGTGGTACATTATCATACATGACATCAGCAGTATTTATCGTTCGATCTGGTATGCGTGATGTCTTCCTGCTGAGTGGCAGACCGGGCCCAATATCTCCGAAATATTTTTCCATCAATGTTTTTGCCGCTTCGAGATTAATATCCCCGGCGAGGACCATAACCGCATTGGTCGCTCCGTAATATTTTTTGAACCAGCCTTTCACATCGTCAAGGCTGGCGTTACTTAGGTCTTCCATAGAGCCAATGGTAGAATGGTGATAGGGATGATCTTCGGGGAACAGCCCTTCGGACTCCAGATATTCCGCCATAGCATAGGGGCGGTTGTCCCCTTGCCGCTTTTCATTTTTTACCACATCGCGCTGTTCATCCAGTTTTTCCTGACTGATGGCACCCAATAGATGCCCCATACGTTCAGATTCCATCCATAGGGCACGTTCCAGGCCACCAGTGGGCACTGTTTGATAATAATTTGTCCTGTCCAGCCAAGTGGTGCCATTCATGCCTGTAGCCCCTATTTCCTGAAGGGGCTTAAAATAATCGGCATCATAGTTTTCTGTGCCATTGAACATGAGATGTTCGAATAAATGGGCAAACCCGCTTTTTCCCTTTGGTTCATCCTTTGAGCCTACATGATACCAGACGCCGACAAAGACCACGGGTGCCTTATGATCTTCATGGACGATCACCGTCAAGCCGTTATCCAGCGTGAACTTTTCGTAATCCAGTTTAATGGTGTCAGCACCATAGGATATTTGAAAGGAATTTATGAGAAATAACATCGCAATGGCGAGGTAAGATAGTCTGAAAAGCATGATTATTATCCTGTAAAAGATTTTTATTTTCGTTGGCGGCATAATGGCATATATGATTGCAAGAGAAAATAGATATTTCAGGAAGTTTTCCCATGCTGTTTGATTATAATCCGCCCCTGTCCACTTTGGATATTCTCTACCAAGACAAGGATATAATAGTTCTGAACAAACCAAGTGGCCTACTGTCAGTTCCAGGTCGACAGGATCATATGAAAGACAGCCTGAGCCAGCGAGTGCAGGAAAAATTTCCAGACGTAACTGTCGTTCACCGGCTTGATATGGATACATCAGGAATTATGCTGATGGCTCTCAATAAACATGCCCATCGGCATATCAGTAAACAATTTGAAAAAAGAGCTACCGAAAAATCCTATATTGCACATCTATATGGTTTAGTGGAAGAGGACGCAGGTGAAATTGATCTGCCACTAATACTCGACTGGCCCAACCGTCCGCTTCATATTGTCGATCATGACAAGGGAAAGAATGCCCTTACCCGCTGGAAAGTTGTGGAACGACATGAAGGATACACAAGGGTT
>JAJFIP010000265.1 GCA_021774875.1 Emcibacter sp. | reverse complement strand
CTTGAGCAGGATAAAGCGGTGCTTCAGGAGTGGCAGAAGTAATACAATCAGCCGCAGGGAAGATCACCAAGTGAGACTCTTTTATTGCCCTTTTTTTTGTCTTTTTTCTTATTTTTTGTTGGAGCCGTGCAGTCTTTTTTTCTGGCCGCCTTTTTTTCAGCTTTGAGGGCCTTTTTTTTGCCTTCAACTGCTGATTTTTTCTCAGGATCCCATCCCCTGACTTCAACTTTTTTCTTTTGTCCTTTTTCACCCGCTTGGACGTTAACCGAAGTTATTGCAAAGGACGCCACCATCAAAAATGCGACCAATAGCTTTAGTAAACCCTGTTTATTCATAAAAGTCTCCTGTTTTAATAATTAGGCTGCTTACTCATAAAGTATGACATTATTGAGCCGTGAGCAAATCAATATTTGTTGTGGCCAGACCCGCATAATCAGATTCTGGATGGAGGTCTATTATCTTCTGCCACTCTTTGCCGGCTTGCAAATTCTTGCCCTGCGTCCGGTAAAGAACACCACTTTCCAGCAATATGTCGGGGTGATCGGGTTGCAATTTGTCTGCCACCCGTAAATCCAGTCGTGCCTTCAGAAAAGATCGTCTTTTGCGATATGCCTTGGCCCGCTGCAGAAAACCTTCAAACTGGCGATCATTCTTTTCTATGGCGAGAGTAAAATCTTCGATCGCTGTCTTATATTGTCCGCGTAGTATTTGCAATGTCCCCCGCTCCAGATATAATTCATATAACAATATCTGAGTATTTAATAACCTGTTCTCGCCAATACCGGACAGGGCCGAACTATAGGCCATATAGGATTTATCATAATCCCCGGCTTCCTTCCAGGCCAGAGCAGCCTGCCCGTAAAGCTGAACCTTAAGGCCAGCATTTTTCAGTGCCTCAGTGGGATTAATATCCCCCTTAACAACCATATCATTCACCAGTTTTTCCAGGAGATTAGCGGCGTCTTTTGCCTGACCCAGACGCAACAACCCGAGTGCCTTGCAGTGTCCGGCAGGAACCCCGCCGATGCCACTGAATATCCAGTCATTGGCTAAAGTGACAGCGGCTTCAGCATCACTGTCCGCTAAAGCCATACAATTCTGGTATTTCCGGGCATCATTATCTTGTGTATATGCCGCAGTTGAATACAGGCCCATGCTGAAAATTAACAATATATATTTCATTTGCGGGAATATGGCCTTAAAATCAGCTAAGATCAAACTAATATGGGCGCCAAGGACAATAAATGAAACAACAGCTATTCTGTTTTGGATTGGGTTATACAGCGCAGAATCTTGTTCGGCATTTAAAGCAACAGGACGCAAGCTGGAAATTTTCTGGCACCTGCACAACGCCGTCCGATGAGAATGTCATTTTGTTTGATGGTATCAGTCCCATGACCAATTTAAAAAACAGGCTGGCTGATGTAACTCATATGCTAATCTCCATCCCGCCGCAAAATAATATAGGCGATCCGGTATTACATCATCACATAGCGGATTTTTCGCAGCTTGAGAATCTGAAATGGCTTGGGTATTTATCCACTACCAGCATCTATGGTGATCATAGGGGCAATTGGGTCGATGATGAGACCCCGCCTGCCCCTCATTCTTTGCAGGGACAGCAAAGACTGGAAGCCGAACAGGCCTGGCTAAAAATATTACAGAAAGAAAATGTGCCGGTGCATATATTCCGGCTTGGCAGTATTTATGGGCCGGATAGAGGATTGCTGGCCAACCTGCAAGCCGGACGGCAGAAAAAAGTCATCAAGAGGGGTCAATATTTCTCCCGCATTCATGTGGATGATCTGGCACAGGTACTGATGGCTTCCATAAAGTCGCCTGATCCGGGGCGCAGCTATAATGTGGTCGATGACCTGCCAACAGCTACTCCGGATATCCTCGACTATATCTGCAATCTTCTGGGCCGCCCCCACCTGCCTGCCATTGATATCAATGATGCAAAAATATCGCCTATTCTGAGAATCTTCTATTCAGAAAACAAGCGGGTTCGCAACGACCGTATCAAACAGGAACTTGGTGTCAGCCTGAAATACCCCACCTATAAAGAAGGCTTCTCAAGCCTTGTGAGAAGCCTTCGTTAATAGATAGTTCGGGGTGTGCAGATTAAGTCAGTAACCCGAAGGCCCGCACGGGAAAAGAGCCCATGCCACTGACCTTGACCGGAACAGCAAAGAATTTAAATCCGGCATCCGGCAAATCACACAAGCAGGTCATATGTTCAACAATGGGAATATCAGCGCCGAGAAGAATAGTATGAACCGGACGAGCGTCCCCCCGAGTGTCGTCAATATTATGGGAATCAATGCCCACAAGGGATGCCCCTTCATCGCACAAATATTCTGCCGCAGCTTTATTGAGATAGGGGAAATCCTCAAAATACTGATCCGTTGCCCAGTGATCGGACCAGTCGGTGCGAATCAGCACCGCCTTACCCGCCACATCCACGCCTGAAAAATGGTCGGGCGTCACTTCGCGCACAGCCGTGCCCACATGAACCACCACCCCGTCCAGATTTGCCAGACTGGATAAATCCAGTTCCGACAGATCCTTGCCTTCCTCAAACCGGTGGAACGGCGCATCAAGATAGGTGCCGCTATTGGCCACCATATCAATGCGGCCTATGTGAAAAGCGGTGCCGTCTTCATAGAATTCTTTGGAGGCTTCTCGGCTGAGGAAATCACAGATTATCGGTGCCGGCAGTCCCTTATAAGTGATCATACCATGCTCGACCACATGGCTGACATCAATAAGTTTGTGTTTGTCATTACTCATGCCAACGCCCCCGAGATTTCTTTGACCACCTGACACAGCCTTTTCAGATCAGAATCCGTGGACAAGCGATGGTCACCATTCTTGACAAAGGTAATCACCACATCATCAGATTTCAGTCGGTCTGAAATCCTCTGGGCAGTGACGGGCGGCACGTCAGGATCCTTCATACCCTGTATCAGCCGTACCGGGCATTCAATGTCTATTAGCCCCCCCATGATAAGATGATCATTGCCCTCTTCCAGCAAGGTCATGGTCATGGCGTAGGGGTCGTCACCATAATCACAGGCCTCATAATAAACCCCGTCTCTCTTAAGCGTTTCCTTGATCTCGTCCGAATATTGATCCCAGCATAATTCCTTGGTGAAGTCGGGTGCCGCCGCCAGCCCCACAAAGCCCTTAATCCGATCTTTTCGCGCCAAGGCACACAACAGCCCGATCCAGCCACCCATGCTGGAGCCTATCAGGATCAGATCGCCCGTGGTCAGCTGATCAATAACCGCCAGCGCATCCTCTTTCCATGCCCCGATAGTGCCATCGGTAAAGTCACCGGACGACTTGCCATGGCCCGAATAATCAAAACGCAGGTATGCCTGCCCCCTATCCCGACAAAGAGAATCCAGAGCCAGTGCCTTTGATCCTTCCATATCAGACATCAGTCCGGCTAGGAAAACCACTGTCGGCCCCTTGCCCTCCAGATATTTATAGGCCAGCTTGCGATTTTTATTTGTGATATAATTCATGGCCTCTATTATCGGCAGTTGGTATTAAAAGGCAACAGCTACTTGACACTGGGAATTATCCTTATAATGTCACGCGGGAATTGCCTGTATAGAAAAAAGAGTGACCAGATGAATAAAAGTGCCGATATAGCCTTAACCCTGCCCGACGGCAGTGTCCGTACCTACCCGGGTCCGGTGACCGGCAGCACATTGGCATCTGACATCGGACCGGGTCTTGCCAAAGCCGCCATTGTGATCATGGTCAACGGTGAACAATGGGATCTGAGCCGGGCAATCGAGCAAAACTCGGACGTTGCCATCATCACCAACAGGGATGACGATGCCCTTGAAATTCTGCGCCATGATGCGGCCCATATTCTGGCCGAGGCGGTTCAGGAACTGTTCCCGGAGGTTCAGGTCACCATCGGCCCCGCCATCGACAACGGCTTTTATTATGATTTTGCCCGGCCAACCCCCTTCACCACAGATGATCTGGTCATTATCGAACAGCGCATGGTGGAGATTATTGAGCGCGATGAAGACATTATCCGCAGTGAAATGGACCGGGACGCCGCCGTCAAATTCTTCCAGGATATGGGTGAAGCATATAAAGCCGAACTGATCGCTGCCATTCCCGAAGGTCAGGCGATCACGTTGTACCGACAGGGTGATTTCATTGACCTGTGCCGGGGGCCGCATCTGCCCAGCACCGGCAGGCTGGGCAAGGATTGTTTCAAGCTGATGAAAGTGGCCGGGGCCTATTGGCGCGGTGACAGCAATAATGAAATGCTGCAACGAATTTACGGCACCGCATGGCGCACCAAGAAAGAACTGAAAGCTTATCTCACTCGTCTGGAAGAAGCCGAAAAGCGCGACCACCGCAAGCTTGGCATCCAGATGAAGCTGTTCCATTTTCAGGAGGAAGCCGCCGGGATGCCCTTCTGGCATCCAAATGGCTGGACCATCTATCAACAGATAGAAACCTATATGCGCCGCAAACAAAAACAATATGGTTATCAGGAAATTAATACACCACAGATGGTGGATCGTGTCCTATGGGAAAAGTCGGGCCATGCCGACAAATTCAATGAGCATATGTTTACGGTCGAATCGGACAACCGGACCTATGCGCTCAAACCCATGAATTGCCCGTGCCATGTACAGGTGTTTAACCGCGGCATCGTCAGCTACCGCGATCTGCCGTTACGCCTGGCGGAATTTGGCTCATGCCACCGTTATGAACCCTCCGGCGCCCTGCATGGGCTGATGCGAGTGCGGAGCTTTGTTCAGGATGACGCTCATATTTTCTGTAGCGAAGATCAGATTACGGACGAATGTATCACTTTCTGCAAAATGTTATTGGAAGTCTACAAGGATTTCGGCTTTGAGGACGTCAAGGTAAAATTCTCGGACCGCCCGGAGATTCGCGCTGGAAATGATGATGTCTGGGACAAGGCAGAAGCGGCGTTGATAGCAGCAGTAAATAGCTCAGGACTGGATTATAGCCTGAATCCCGGCGAAGGCGCTTTTTATGGACCAAAGCTGGAATTTGTCCTCACCGATGCCATTGGCCGGGATTGGCAATGCGGCACCTTTCAGGTTGATTATGTGCTGCCCGAAAGACTGGATGCCCATTATATCGGCACTGACAATGACAAACATCGCCCCGTCATGTTGCACCGGGCTATTCTGGGATCTTTTGAACGCTTTATCGGCATCCTGATCGAAGAACATGCCGGACGTTTCCCCATGTGGCTGGCTCCGACTCAGGTGGTCGTTACCGGCATCACATCCGAACAGGATGATTACGTCCGGTCAGTATATGAGCAGTTGACGACTCAGGGACTTCGGGCTGAAATGGATCTGCGCAGTGAAAAGATCAACTATAAGGTCAGAGAACATTCTCATGCCAAGACTCCGGCAATTTTTGTGGTCGGGGCCCGGGAAGAAAAAGAAAATACCGTAACCGTGCGGCGTCTGGGATCAAAACAGCAGCAAACTCTTGATTTGACGGATGCAATCAGCAACTTAACGCTTGAATCGCTTGCTCCGGACCAAAGATAGATCAATGGTCATTGCAATTTACTTATTTTTCAGTAATAAAGAGTAAAACTACACCAACATTAACAGCTAAGCGGAAATAGGCCGATATATGGCCCCCGCAGGAGGAAATTAAATAGCCAGACGACCAATGCAAGGCCCCCCATCCAAAAAAGGATTACGGGTAAATAGTGATATTACTGCAGACAAAATCAGACTAATTGACGATAGCGGCGAAAATCATGGTACCGTTGATGTTGAAAAAGGTCTTACCCTGGCCAAAAGTGCAGGGCTGGATCTTGTGGAAATTTCCCCCAACGCCGAACCCCCCGTATGTAAAATTCTCGACTATGGCAGGTTCCGTTATGCCGCTCAGAAGAAAGCCAGCCTCGCCAAAAAGAAACAGAAGACCGTCGAGGTCAAGGAAATCAAGCTGCGTCCCGGTATTGAAAAGCATGACTATGACGTAAAAATGCGCTCTGTTGATAAATTTTTGACCTCCGGCGACAAGGTTAAAATCACTCTGCGCTTCCGGGGCCGGGAAATGGCCCATCAGGAATTGGGCATGGATATTTTAAGGCGGGTCGAAGAAGATTTTAAGGATCAGGCCAAGGTCGAACAGGCACCAAAAATGGAAGGCCGCCAGATAATTATGATCCTCTCGCCTAAATAATTCTCGAGTCGATCCCAATCTGATTTAGAATCATTTTAAAAAACCACCTAAGTTTAACACCCATAACCTGCGTTGTTTTTCAGGCGTTTTTATGGTAGGGTGTTAACCATATTGTGCACCCAATGGTAAGCACATCTAGGTACGCTGAGAAATAACAGCTGAATTTTCCAACGTGACCAGAATAAGAACCCGCCAGTAGCCAGAATGCTCGGCGGGTTTTTCTATGGGGAGAAGTATATTACTGGATTTTTTCTGCCTGATAACCCTTGTCACGCAGCATCCTGACAATACCATCCTGCCCTACCAGGTGGGCCGCACCGACCACAATGAAGATGGTCTTGCCACTGTTAATATGTTGTTCAATAGCGGGCATCCAGTTATTGTTACGGTCAATAATTAGTGCCTGATATAATTCTGTATGAACAGCCATTTCCTCGATCATGGTTTTTGACAAAATAGCCGCATCCCCGGAAGCCCATGCCGAAAGGTAGCTATTGATATAGCTCTTGAAATCATCAAGCTGGTCAAAGGTATCGTTCAGCATTGCCGTCTGGACGGGGAGCGGGTGATTGATCATGGCATTCATGGCTTGTTGCGCTGATTCCAGACCTGATATGGACTTTTCCTTCTGGCCTGCCAGTGCTTCAAGATGTTTATCCACCCCTAATTCCAGGTCCATACCAGTTGACATTATGGAAATGACTGATAGTTGCAGGGCCACAAACCATGGCTTCAATTTCTTTACCGCAGTCTCATCCATACCCAACAGTTTTTTTGAATGCACCAGCAATTTTTCATAATGTGCGCTATCCAGATGATTCTTCAGGCTATCGTCAGGGGCAAGAAAGGCATTTTTCATAACCATGGCCTGTATCGCAGCTGTAGACTCCGGCGTCATTTTCGTTTCCATCACCAGTTCTTCAGAACTGTCAAAGGATTGCTGAATAATACCATTATACCACAGGTAATTTTTTGGCAGCAGGTGAAAAGAACCGAGCAGATATACGGTCCCCTCATCCTTTTTAACCTGCCATAGGGCAGGCTTTGCCTTTACCACATCCTCATCACTGGCATACGCAGGATCGAACAGGACCACAATACCGAAAAACATTATGGTGACAAGACGCAGGTTAAACTTAAAAAACATGTGAATTCCTCTGATCATATATTGCTAAAAATATCTTTTACAAAAGTTAGATTTTATTCCAGTTAACAACAAGGAAAATTTTAATGAAATGCAGTTGAATCCCCTTGCAATCCTATATAAAGAGAGCTATACACCTCAACTTCATTGGGTGGTATGGCTGAAATTAAGGGCATGCCTGATCACCCGGAAAGCTTGCCACAGAAAACCTTTCGTGAACTGTGCATCATATTTTAGAATAAGGAACAAGCAAAATGCCCAAGATGAAAACCAAAAGCAGTGCCAAAAAGCGCTTCAAAATCACCGGAACCGGAAAAGTACGCGCGTCACAGGCTGGTAAACAGCATGGGATGATCAAGCGTTCAAACAAGCAAATCCGCAACCAGCGCGGAACCACCATTCTGTCAGATCAGGATGCGCGGATCGTTAAAAAATTCATGCCTTACGGTTGATTTAGGAAAAGAAAATGGCACATGTAAAAAGAGGCGTGACATCTCACGCACGTCACAAAAAAGTATTAAAACTGGCAAAAGGCTATCGCGGTCGCCGGAAAAACACCATCCGTATCGCTATGCAGGCTGTTGAAAAAGCCGGCCAATATGCCTACCGGGATCGCAAAGTTCGCAAGCGGACATTCCGCGCCCTGTGGATTCAGCGCATCAACGCGGCGGCCCGCATCCATGATATGACCTACTCACGATTTATGAACGGCCTGAAACTCGCAGGCATCGAACTTGACCGTAAAGTTCTGGCTGATCTGGCCGTTCGCGAGCCGGATGCTTTTAAAGCAATTGCTGATCAGGCACAGGCCGCATTAAACGCCTAAATCGCGTTGATCACATTTCAGAACAATAGTACAGTTAAGGAGCCTGCTGAAATAGCAGTAGGCTCCTTTATTTATTTTAGGGCAATTTTTTTATAAATTGAGTGATATATGGAAGACCTCAAGAAATTAGAAACAGAAATTATCGCCACAATCGCCGCTATGGATAACCTGACCGGGTTGGAAAAACTCCGGGTTTGGGAAGTTGGTAAAAAGGGTCGTGTAAGTCTGCTGATGCGCGAGCTTGGCAAGATGACACCGGAAGAAAAAAAGCAGTTCGGCCCAAAGCTGAACGGCCTGAAAAATAAAATAATCCAGGCCATTACCGACCAGCAAGCCGCGCTGGAACTGCAAGAACTAAATCATCGGCTTCAGTCGGAGCGGGTCGATATTACCCTGCCCAGTCCGTCCGGGAATCAGGGCAGTATTCACCCGATCACGCAAGTAATGGATGAAGTGGCGGAAATTTTCACCGAACTGGGCTTCAGCGTAGCCGAGGGCCCGGAAATTGAGGAAGATTTTTATAATTTCACCGCCCTGAATATCCCGCCCGAACATCCCGCCCGTCAGATGCATGATACCTTCTATTTCCCCGAAGATTCGGACGGTAACCGCAAGTTGCTGCGCACCCATACGTCACCGGTACAGATCAGAACCATGATGTCTGGCCCACCGCCCTATCGGATTATTGTTCCGGGTCGCACGTATCGCTGTGACAGTGACGCAACCCACACCCCCATGTTTCATCAGGTGGAAGCCCTGGTCATTGACAAGGATATTCACATGGGCCATCTGAAATGGTGCATAGAGGAATTCTGTGCTAAATTTTTTGAGATCGATGACGTTAAAATCCGTTTCCGTCCCAGCTATTTTCCCTTCACCGAACCATCTGCCGAAGTTGATATTGGCTGTGCATTCAAGGATGGAGAAATTCTGATCGGCGAAGGTGATGACTGGCTGGAAATTATGGGTTGCGGCATGGTCAACCCCCGGGTTCTGGAAAATGTAAATCTGAACCCTGATGAATATCAGGGTTTTGCCTTTGGCATGGGTCTGGACCGTATCGCCATGCTGAAATGGGGTATTCCTGACTTACGGGACTTTTTTACTGCCGACCTGCGCTGGTTGAAACATTATGGCTTCGCCTCTTTGGACATTCCCTCCCTAAGTACACAGAGACATAACTGGGAGGAGCGTTGAAATGAAATTTACTCTTTCATGGCTCAAAGAGCATTTAGACACTGAGGCACCTATTGATCAGATTTCCGAGAAGCTGACCGCCATCGGCCTTGAAGTAGAGGAAATAACTAATCCAGCCGATGATCTGGGCGCCTTTGTCATTGCCGAAGTGCTGGAAGCCAGCCCTCATCCTGATGCAGATAAGCTTCAGGTGCTTAAAGTCAACACTGGAACTGAAACCGTACAGGTGGTTTGCGGGGCGCCCAATGCCCGAGCCGGACTGAAGGGGGCCTTTGCCCCGACCGGAGCCACCATTCCCGTGGGCGGTTTGAAGCTTCGCGCCACTAAAATTCGCGGTGTCGAATCCAATGGCATGATGTGTTCTGAGCGTGAGCTTGGCCTAGGCGATGATCATGACGGCATCATTGACCTGCCCGCTGATGCTCCGGTGGGAGCCGGATTTGCTGACTATATGGATATGAATGATCCGGTGATCGAGATTGCCATCACCCCCAACCATCAGGATGCTCTCGGTATTTACGGCATTGCCCGTGATCTGGCCGCAGCCGGAATTGGCACCCTGAAAGCGCAGAATATAGCCCCCATCAAAGGCTCATTTAATAACCCGCAGGCGGTGGTTCTGCAAAATCCTGAAGCCTGCCCCGTCTTTGCCGGACGTTTCATTCGCGGCATTAAAAATGGCTCAAGCCCTTCGTGGCTACAGAAAAAACTGCGTGCCCTTGGTATGAAACCCATATCTGCACTGGTTGATATTACTAACTTCCTCACCTATGACATGGCGCGTCCGCTTCATGTTTTTGATGCCGACAGGCTTCAGGGCGATATTGTGGTTCGCCTGTCAAAAGCCGGGGAAGAGATCACCGCGCTAGATGACGGGGAATATACCCTTGATGATGGGGTTTGTGTGATCACCGACGATAGCGGCGTCATTGGCCTTGGTGGTGTCATGGGTGGTGTCAGCACGGCCTGTCAGCCGGAAACAACAAATGTATTTCTCGAAGCCGCATGGTTTGATCCAATTACCATCGCTAAAGCCGGACGAAAGCTTGGCATTGATAGCGATGCCCGTTACCGCTTTGAGCGCGGAGTCGATCCTGAAACCATGCTGCCGGGCATAGAACTTGCCACCAGGCTGATCATTGACATGTGTGGCGGCGAGCCAAGTGATGTGGTCGTTACGGGTGAAATTCCAACCATATCAAAAAATGTTGCCCTGCGCCCAGATCGTGTTGGCCATCTTGGCGGTGTGGATGTAGCTGAACCGGAAATAATCGACATTCTGACACGTCTGGGCTTTCAGGTCGCAAAAAAAGGCGACAAACTGAATGTAACTACCCCGTCATGGCGCTGTGATATAGACGGCGAAGCCGATCTGGTGGAAGAAGTCTTGCGTATATATGGGTTTGAACATATCCGTTCCGAGCCTCTGCCCCCATCCAGCCGGCATATCAGCATCGGCCTGAATGCCATGCAGAAACGGGGGCGAAATGCCAAAAGAACTGCCGCCGGACGTGGTATGCGTGAGGCCGTGACATGGTCATTCCTGCCATCCGCCCAAGCTAAATTATTTGCTGACCTCGCGCCGGAACTGGTGCTGAGCAATCCGATCAGTTCCGATCTGGATGCCATGCGACCTAACCTGTTGCCCAACCTGATTACGGCGGCCCGACGTAATATGGACCGGGGTTTTAAAAATGTTGCCCTGTTTGAAAGCGGTAATCAATTTGCCAGCGACAGTCCTGAAGGTCAGATACTGGTCCTCGCCGGAGTGCGGCGCGGTCAGGATAGTACCAAGCATTGGGACGGCAAACCGAAAGATGTGGACGCTTTCACGGCGAAGGCTGATGCCGAGGCCATACTAAAAGCTGTCGGGGCCAAAATTGATAATGCTCAGGTCGTAGCCGAAGCCCCGCCGTGGTATCACCCGGGCCGCAGCGGTGTAATCCGTCTTGGTCCAAAAAATATTCTTGCCTGGTTCGGTGAAATTCATCCTGCTATCTGTAAGGCACTTGATGTTAAGGGACCGTTGGTCGGGTTTGAAATCCTGCTGGAAAATATTCCTTTTCCCAGAGCCAAAGCTGGCAACAGTCGTGGCCCGCTTGAGGCATCTGATTTTCAGGCGGTGGAGAGGGATTTTGCCTTTGTGGTTGATCAGGCTGTGGCAGCGGCTGATCTGATCAAAGCTGTGCGCGGAGCTGACAAAAATCTTATCCGTGAAATTACCCTGTTCGATGTCTATGTCGGACCCGGTATTGAGGAAAGTCAGAAATCTATGGCTATCAGCATTAAATTGCAGTCCAGGGACAGAACATTAACCGAAGAAGAAATTGAGCAATTCTCGTCAAAGGTCATTGCCAATGTCCAAAAAAGAACAGGCGGCACTTTGCGTTAAAAAAATTATTCCTGATTAACATTATATAAATGTAGTGCCATTAGAATTATTTGCAGCTCTAAGATTGCTGAGAGTGAAGATAAATGGCTGAAGAAGCTAAAGATATTAAGGTACCATTTAAGTTAAGAATGAAATCCTGGTGGAAGGGTTATGATCTTGACGACGTGAAAGCGCGCTTAAAGGCCCTTCAGCGGGACGAGACATCTGAGGAAGACGGAGACAAAGCTTCCACTATCAGCAAGTCAACCTCAAAAGACAATAAAGTCGCCAGCCTGCCGTGGGATAAGATCAGGATGGAAATGACCCAGTTAATCTGGGGTGATGGCTACTGTGGGCCCGGCGGCAAAGAACATATTGAAGGTATGTGCAAGCTTCTTACCATGAATTCTGAAATGAGTGCCATTGTCATCGGGGCCGGGCTTGGCGGCCCGGCACGGGTTCTGGCCGAGGAATTCGGCGTCTGGATTACCGGATATGAGCTATCCAAAGACCTGGCCGAACAGGGCATGCAAATGTCCACAGACGCGGGTCTGGCCTCAAAAGCCATTATTAGCCACATTGACCCGAAAAAGAAGGAGCCTTTTGATCGGCATTTTGACCGGGCTTTTTCCAAGGAGGCCCTTTATTGTTTTCCCGATAAAGCAAAAATTCTGAAAGATACCTTTGACACCCTGAAAGACAGTGCCCTGTTTCTGATCACCGATTATACCATTTCGGATAAATCCGCGCTGGAAAATCCTGATGTCCAGAAATGGCTGGGCCAGGAAGCGGCGCAACCATTCCCGGTTACGTCCGGCAATATGACAAAATTTCTGGAAGAGGCTGGCTTTACCATCAGGGTCAACGAGGACATCTCCCACGAATATGTGGACCTTATCGAGCATAGCTGGTCTAAAGCCGCCATCGTGGCACAACATCTTTCAGAAAAAGGCGAAGAAGGCACAAAAGCGATAAAATCACTGATGGAAGAGGCAGAACATTGGGCATTAAGGGCAAAATTATTGAAGGAAGGCCAGATACATGTGTGGCGCTTTCTGGCAAATAAACCCAATGCCAAAGTGCGTTAGAAAGAGTATGATATGACTGCCAAGACAGATTCCAGCGGTAAAAAAATTCCTTTGAAATGGCGAATAATAGCCTGGTGGAACGGCTATGACATTGCTGATCTGGAAGAAAGAATGCGGCAGCATGAACTGGCAAAGAACGCCAGAAAGAAAGACACCACCAGTCCTGATAAGACAGATAATAAAGTCCTTTGGGATGAAGCCCGACTGAAAGTCACCCAACTGGTCTGGGGCGAGGGATTTTGTGGACCGGGTGGTCGTCAAAACGTAGTCGATATGTCCAAATTACTGGCCCTGTCACCAAAAATGAGCGCCATGGTCATCGGTGCGGGTCTGGGTGGGCCATCAAGGGTTCTGGCCCAGGAATTCGGCGTCTGGATTAATGGCTATGAAAGATGCGAAGCCCTGGCCGAAGAAGGCATGAAAATATCCACATCAAAAGGCCTGGAAAAAAAAGCCCCCATCATCCATCTTGACCTGGATGATAACCCGAACTTTGACCGGGTTTTTGACCGGGCATTTTCCAAGGAAGTTCTGTTCCTGATCAAAAACAAAGCCCCGCTGTTCAAAACCATTTTTGAGCAGCTAAAAGATGACAGTCTGTTTCTGATCAGCGATTTTATCATCAGGGATAAGGGTGGCATGTCAACCCCCAATATGGTTGACTGGGTTAAGCATGAGCCACTTGAGCCTTTCCCGCTGACTGCGGAAGCCATGATTGAAACTCTGGAAAAAGTCGGCTTCAGTATCCGCATCCATGAGGACATCTCAGATCATTATCTGGATATGATAAATGCGGCATGGGAAAACACCGAAGACACCATAAAACAAATAGCCGGGAATGATGATGCCGCCAAAAATAATATGCGTGCTATTCAGACTGAAGCAAATTTATGGAACCGCCGGACCAAAGTCCTGCGCTCCGGTGAATTAAGGCTCTATCGTTTTCTGGCCCATAAACCCCATGCCCCGATTAAATAAGCTGAATTACCGGTTTACGGCCCCTCTAATGAATGATAAAAGCCCTGCATGACCGAGCTAGCCAACATAAGAAATTTCTCCATCATCGCCCATATTGATCACGGCAAATCCACTTTGGCCGATCGTATGATCCAACAGTGTGAAGGGCTGAGCAACCGTGAAATGAAGGAACAAGTGCTCGACAGCATGGATATTGAGCGCGAGCGCGGCATCACCATCAAGGCCCAGACCGTGCGCCTGAACTATCAAGCCCATGACGGCGAGGAGTATATCCTCAACCTGATGGATACACCCGGTCATGTGGATTTCGCCTATGAGGTCAGCCGCTGTCTTTATGCCTGTGAAGGCTCGCTGCTGGTGGTCGATGCCTCTCAGGGGGTTGAGGCCCAGACATTGGCCAATGTTTATCAGGCCATCGACAATAATCACGAAATAGTCCCGGTGCTTAATAAAATTGACCTGCCCGCCGCCGAGCCAGAGCAGGTGCGCGAACAGATCGAGGACGTGATCGGCATTGATGCCAGTGGGGCCATCAAGGTATCCGCGAAAACCGGCGAAGGCATTGACGATTTGCTCAATAGTCTGGTTGAAATCCTGCCGCCGCCCACGGGCGATGCCGACGCACCCTTAAAAGCCCTGCTGGTGGATAGCTGGTATGATACTTATTTGGGGGTCATGGTTTTGATCCGGGTGATTGACGGCAAAATCCGCAAAGGCATGAAGATTAAAATGATGGTTGCCGACACCATGCATATTCTGGACCGGGTCGGGGTATTCACGCCCAAAGAAGTTTTGGTGGATGAGCTAGGCCCGGGCGAGGTTGGTTTTTTCACCGCCTCGATCAAGGAAGTCTCGCAAACCCATGTGGGTGACACCATCACCGAATTCAAGAATGAAACTGCCGAGCCGCTGCCAGGATTTAAACCGGTACAAAGCGTGGTGTTCTGCGGCCTGTTCCCCGCCGACGCCGCCGATTTTGAAACCCTGCGCGACAGTATGAATAAACTGCGGCTCAATGATGCGAGCTTTACTTATGAAACCGAAACCTCAACCGCGCTTGGTTATGGCTTTCGCTGTGGTTTCCTCGGCCTGCTGCATCTGGAGATTATTCAGGAAAGACTAACCCGCGAATTTGATCTGGATATCATCACCACATCACCGAGCGTGATTTATAAATTGCATCTCAACAAAGGCGATGTGAAAGAACTGCATAATCCGGCGGACTTTCCCGACCCGGTTTATATCGACCATGTTGAGGAGCCGTGGATACTGGCGACCATATTGGTGCCGGACGAACATCTGGGCTCGGTATTAAAGTTATGTCAGGACAAACGCGGCGAGCAGGTTGAACTGACCTATGCTGGCAGCCGCGCCATGCTGATCTATAAACTGCCCTTGAATGAGGTGGTCTATGATTTTTATGACAAGCTGAAATCCATCTCGCGCGGCTATGCCAGTTTTGATTATCAGATGGATGGCTACCGCGAGGGCGATCTGGTTAAGCTGAGCATTCTGGTCAATGCGGAACCGGTCGATGCCCTCGGCATGATGGTTCACCGCACGCAAGCTGATTTTCGCGGTCGGGCATTATGCGCGCGTCTGAAAGACCTGATCCCGCGCCAATTGTTCAAGATACCGATCCAGGCCGCCATCGGTGGCAAGGTCATCGCCCGCGAGACCATCAGTGCCATGCGCAAAGACGTGACCGCCAAATGCTACGGCGGTGACATCACCCGCAAGAAAAAACTGCTGGAAAAGCAGAAAAAAGGCAAAAAGAAAATGCGGCTTTACGGCAATGTGGAAATCCCGCACTCGGCGTTCATCGCGGCGTTGAAGATGGGGGATGATAAGTGATCAATCCGAACCCGATAAGGGTGAGGCAAGGGCGACCGCCCGCTCGAGCTAATGCGAGGATAGCCTAAGCGCAAGCGCCGGCGATTGAGGCAAAACTAAAAAACAGCCATATTACCGTTGTCACTCCCCAAAACTCTGCTCTGTTATGTCCTGCCGACTGTGAAGGATGCGGATGAGTTCTATGCCGTTGTATATGGGTAGATAATAAATAATATGAGACCGGACAGGGAAACAACGCAGACCCTGATATAATTCTGGTCGTTCAGCACCCATAGACGGGTTATCGGCGTACAGGCTACAGCGTTCTTCTATATGACTGTAAAATTTATCGGCGGAGGTTTCATCGTCTCGGGCGATAAATAGCCACAGATCAAGTAAATCCTGTTCGGCCTGAAGCGTTTTTTTAAAACCCCCAAAATTATACCCTTTATTTCTTTTCATTATTTAACTGGGCTTTGGCCTTCTGTCTCAAGTCTTTGAAATCAAGATCACCTGCCGAACCACTTTCAATGCCTTTGGTAATCTCTGCCCGTAAGACCTCTAGCTTCTGTAATTTCATCCTGTCTTTTTCTTCCAGCAGACGCAGGGCCTCGCGGATTACTTCGCTATTTGAAGAATAAGTCCCCGCATCCACTTTATCGCGAACCATACTGGCTAGTTTTGACGGCAGGGTAATACTTAGTTTTTCCGCAGGTTGCATTTTAAGACCTTTTAGTGATTTAGTAGTATTAAATTCTACTTCATACTACTATATATGTCAAATAACCTGTCACCCTGAATTTAGTTCAGGGTCCATGTTTGATACATTTCGCTGGCGGACAGGTGGATTCTGAAACGAGTTCAGAATTGTCTCTTGAATTTCTGATAAATAACTGGTTATCAGTGGTTATACTGCTGATGCTTCACAGGTCGTGTATACGACCTGTGAAGAGCGGATAGGCAACCGTTTCAGAGTAGGGTTTTGACACCCGTCGTCAT
>JAJFIP010000264.1 GCA_021774875.1 Emcibacter sp. | reverse complement strand
GCCTTCCAAAGTTCGCATCTATGAAGTCGGCCCCCGTGATGGCTTGCAAAATGAAGATAAGATTGTGCCAACAGAGGTCAAGGTGGCTCTGATAGATAAATTGACAGCGGCGGGACTTGTCAGAATTGAAGCCACCAGCTTTGTGTCCCCAAAATGGGTGCCGCAAATGGCTGATGCCGCTCAGGTCATAACAGAAATTTCTCGGAAAAATGGCGTGAATTACCCGGTGCTGACCCCAAATTTAAAAGGACTTGAAGCTGCCCTTGAGGTCGGGGTGACAGAAGTCGCCATCTTTGGAGCCGCCTCGGAAAGTTTCAGCCAAAAGAATATCAACTGTTCGGTGCATGAGAGCTTGGAGCGTTTCCGGCCTGTTATGGCACGGGCAGCAGAAGAAAACATTGCTGTTCGCGGGTATGTTTCCTGCGCCGTAGCTTGCCCATATGAAGGCCGGATAGAGCCGGAGGCTGTGGTTGATGTGGCAGTGGAAATGATTAACTTGGGTTGCTATGAAATTGCCCTGAGCGAAACCATAGGTGTCGGTACGCCGAAGGATATTCGGGCAATGGTAGGCGCGGTCATGGATCATATTCCCGTGGAAAAACTGGCACTGCATTGTCATGATACATATGGTCAGGCACTGGCCAATATACTGGCCGGGCTGGAAATGGGCATTTCGGTTATTGACAGTTCGGTAGCGGGTCTTGGCGGCTGTCCCTATGCGGCGGGGGCGTCGGGTAATGTGGCAACCGAAGACGTGCTTTACATGCTGAACGGTATGGGTATTGAGACAGGGGTTGACCTTGATAAAATAGTTAAGGCCGCCTGGTATATTTCAGATTTTCTGGGGCACGCGCCTGCTTCCAAGGTGGCTGTGGCCTATGGTAATAAACAAACATAAGGATCAAAGAGATGGTTTCCTATCCAACATTGAATTTTAATCTGGGCGAAGACATTGACATGCTGCGCGAGACTGTGGCGAGCTTCGCGGCAAAAGAGATTGCACCACTAGCAGAGGAAATTGATGCCAGCAATGAGTTTCCGCAAGATTTATGGCGCAAAATGGGTTATCTTGGCATTTTGGGGGTCACTGCTGATGAAGAATACGGTGGCGTGAAAATGGGCTATCTCGCCCATACCATCTGTGTAGAGGAACTTTCCCGGGCATCGGCCAGTGTGGCGTTGAGTTACGGCGCCCATTCCAATCTTTGCATCAATCAGATCAGCCGTAATGGTAATGCAGAGCAGAAACAGAAATACCTGCCAAAACTTATCACAGGTGAATATGTGGGTGCTCTCGCCATGAGTGAGTCCGGTTCTGGTTCCGATGTGGTCAGCATGAAACTGCGGGCTGAAAAGCAAGGGGATAAATATATCCTGAACGGCACGAAAATGTGGATAACCAACGGCCCCGATGCGGATGTTCTGGTGGTTTATGCCAAAACCGATATGGCCGCCGGACCGAGGGGTATCACGGCCTTTCTGATTGAAAAGAATTTCACAGGATTTTCTACCGCACAGAAATTGGACAAGCTCGGTATGCGTGGCTCCAACACTTGTGAACTGGTGTTTGAAAACTGTGAAGTGCCCGAGGAAAATATGCTGGGCAAGCTTGATGGCGGGGTCAGGGTATTGATGAGCGGCCTTGATTATGAACGGGTTGTGCTCAGCGGTGGCCCCATAGGTATCATGCAGGCCTGCCTTGATGTGGTGCTGCCCTATATCCATGACCGCAAGCAGTTTGATACACCTATTGGCGAGTTTCAGTTCATTCAGGGCAAGGTTGCCGATATGTATACCGAACTTGCCGCCTGCAGGTCATATGCCTATGCGGTGGCGGCGGCCTGCGATCGGGGTGAGACCACCCGCAAGGATTCGGCGGGATGTATTCTTTTTTCAGCAGAAAAAGCCACCCAGATGGCTTTGCAAGCCATACAGACATTAGGCGGCAATGGCTATATCAATGAATTCCCCACTGGTCGCCTGCTGCGTGATGCCAAGCTTTATGAAATTGGCGCAGGAACCAGCGAAATCCGCCGCATGCTTATCGGGCGGGAGTTATTTGGCGAGACGATGTGATTCTTTAACGTGTATCAATCAGAAAATGTTGTCATAATTTGTCTATAATGCGACAGAAACTATGAGACTTAGTAAAGCTATTAACAATGATGTGATAGCAATCCAATTTGAATGTTTGGATTGTAATAATGCTTTTTCCACCGATCTTCTACGCTCTTCTGCATGGACCATTTCTCGATAATCGGGGTCACCGATACCACCTTGAAGCTCTACAAGTTCCTTATCACTCATTTCTGATAATTAATCGGCTTCAGTCATTTTCATCAAATTCTTGTTGAGTGACATCTTGTCGGCCATGCAAAATGCGCAATATAGTAACCTTGTCGTCATTTATACGATAATAAATACACCGCTTTCGATAAGGGAATACTCGCAAACCCGGCCGCATCCAACCCCTCGGGGCGCCAGTAAAGCCGATATTTGCAATCCATTGTACTTTTTTATGCAGATCATCCACAAACTTTGTGGCCGTACTCACGTCTTCGCGTGCAATATAAAGAAATATCTCTGTTAAATCGTCCAGTGCGAGCGGTGCAATAATTAGTTTTTTTGGCTTAACTTTTCCATCCCCCGCTTAACTACTTCATTCGTTAAGTCCTGTGCAGTGGAAAATTCAACGCCTTTTCCTGCTGCTATTTGTTCGTCAGCAGAATCAATCAAAGCCCTGACATCTCTTAAGCGCGCCTCATAGTCCTCAAGCATCCGTAAGCCAGCTCGAACGACTTCGCTGGCATTTCTGAACCGCCCTCCATCAACCTGACGGGCAATAAAAGAGTTGTAATGTTCGCCGATACTATATGTTTTTTTTGAATTTGCCATGTTTCAGAATCCTTTCCTTATGTCCTATTATGGCACAAAGTATGAACCAGTCATACTTTTTTTTAGCAAATCCCCCTAATCTTCCACCATAACGCTATCCCGGGGTCTGATATTGCCGTCTTGTGACAGCATGATGGCGATGGGTTTGGTTTTGGGGAATTGGGAAAAGATAATCATCAGGATTACGGTGAAAGGTACGCTCAGGAACATGCCGGCAATGCCCCATATGCTGCCCCAGAGTGCCAGAGACAGCATAACTACCAGTGGACTAAGATTAAGAGAATTACCCATCAGTTTGGGCTCAAGAATATTGCCAATGGTCAACTGAATAACCACAAGTGATGCGATGACTATGAAAAACGGGGTGAAAGTATCAAACTGCACAAGGCTGAGCAGAGACGGGAATAGAACCGCCAGCATCGACCCCACAGTAGGTATGAAATTGAGCAGGAAGATAAAAAATGCCCAGAAACTGGCATTATTTACCCCTACTGTCACCAATACAAGATAACAGGCTCCCCCGGTAAGGGCACTGACAAAAGTCTTGACCCCTAGATAGGTTTTTACGTCCGTAGATATATGGTCAATGATACTAAATACAGTTTCCTTATGTTGTGATCCCGCGAGAAGCCGACCCAGTTTTACATCAAAATATTTCTGTTCCAGCATTAAAAACAGGACATAGATCATGATCAGGCTGGCACTGCCCGCAAGTGAAGCCAGAGTTCCTGCAAGATTAGTAATGAACGGCCCCAGATTTATCTGGTTGAATATCTGAGCAATATTGGGTTCCTTATCAATGCCAAAGATATTGAATATTTTTACCGTCAGCTTGGAAAAATTCTCCTGATAGAGCGGGGCGGCTTCCTTGACCTCGGCTATATTGCTGCTGATCATACCGATGAGGAAATTTAACACTACGATAATGGTCAACAGCGAAGCGATATAGCTTAACCATTTGGGAATCTGCCATTTACCGAGAGTGATTTTATGGTAATAATCAGACAGGATATTGATCAGATACCATATGGCAATACTGATCATGAAGGGAACCAGCAAATCCCGACCTATCACCATGATATAAACTGTCAGGGATATTAACCCCAATCCACCCGCATAGGATAAAATGCCCATCCCTTGATCTCCCGCCTTGCTTTTTTCTGGTAACAGGCTGGATTGTCTCGTTTTGTCATGGAAAGGTCAAGTTATGTTTTAAGGACTATATGGGGCAATTACAGCCATTAGTTGATTCTAATATTTATTTTTCGCGATATATGCTTGCTAATTACTTATTTACTCCTATTATAGGAAATAAGATTCGATTTTTTGATAATTTTTTGTAAGGAGTTAAATTATGCTTGAAGGAATGAATGAATCATTCGCCCCGGAATTAAAGTGTGACGATGGTGCTATCAGGAAAGTCAGAGCAAATTCATTTAAGAAAATTCGTAAAATACGTAAGAAAAACCGCATGAAACGTCGGCTGGAAAAATCTCTGAATTTGAAAAATGCAACCCCCTTGAATAAACCTTCCATTGGTCCGACAAAAGAAACAATTGCCAAATTAAAACAAGATCCCTTGATATGTTTCAGAAAGAAAAATATCCTTGATGATGAGCAAATATGGGCCTTTCAGCGTATAAGGCACGCAGTGCGTATCATTACAGACGGTACTCAACTGCGCACGTCCTCCTTCAATGATGTGATCGTGCAGACAAGTCGTCTTGGCTGCCAACCTGAAACTGATTATGAAATCAGAATTAAAGATTATTATAATAATTGGATTGAGCGCATGACGGATAGCTATTTGCAGGCTGGACCAGTGCTGGATATTATCATTGATGAGATGTCCTTGAGTGCTGCTGATCGCAAATGGGGCAAGAGAAAAGGCTGGGCGAAAGGCCATTTACAGGCATCTCTGGACTTATATCTGGGTTTTTCTTCTGTTGATAATAGGCAAAAATAGGAAAATGTCCATTAATCATATAACCGAGCATTTTAGTCTTGATGAGTTAACACGAAGCGAGCTGGCTTTGCGTCATAATATTAGCAATATGCCTGGCAAAGATGAAGTTATCAACCTGACCCGCTTTGCCAAATATATTCTGGAGCCAGTACGCCAGCATTTCAATATTCCTTTCCGTCCTTCCAGTGGTTATCGGTCGCCGGAAGTAAATCGTCTTGCCGGATCAAAACCTACTTCCCAGCACCTTACCGGTCAGGCTGCAGATTTTGAAATACCGCCTATTGCCAACCTAGATCTGGCTAGTTGGATAAAGGCCAATCTTATCTTTGATCAATTGATTCTGGAATTTCACAACATTGATGATCCGAGGAGCGGCTGGGTCCATTGTTCTTACGTCAGCAACCAAAATCGAAATAAGTGCCTGATCTATGACGGCAATAATTACAGGGAGTTTTAACATGGGTATATTCTCAAATATATTCGGCGGGCCAGCCATTGATGCGGTCTCCGCCGTCAGCAATGCGGTTGACCAGTTATTCACCAGTGATGAGGAACGGGCGCAGGCCGAAATACTCATGGTAAAAATCCGCCAGCAACCACAAATCTTGCAGGCTGAGATCAACCGGATAGAGGCCGCGCACCGCTCGCTCTTTGTCGCCGGGTGGCGGCCTTTCATTGGCTGGGTTTGTGGTGTCGGGTTTTTATGGGCCTTTCTTCTGCATCCATTGTTTGAATGGATTGTGGCACTCAGGGGTCTGGATATGGTCCCGCCGGGCATCGTTACCGACAATATGATGGAACTGGTTCTGGCTCTGCTGGGGCTTGGCACTCTGCGTAGCGTTGAAAAGATGACCGGGCGCAGTAAATAAACCTGTTGCATTAGGTCGCTCAATGGAGGAAACTTGACCAATATCTCACAGACAACAAGGGTTGAAATCATGAAAAAAATATTTATCGGTATTGCACTTGTCCTCGTTATCATCATTGGCGTGGTTGTTTACGGAGCGTCTCAATCGGGCACACTCATCCGCGAAGCGGTATTGGAATATGCACCGCCGGCAACTGGCGCGGCAGTGACACTGGAAAAGGTCAACGTGTCCCTGATGGGTGGCAGTGCGGGCCTTTCTGGCCTGACTGTTGGCAATCCCAAAGGATTTAAATCTGATCACGCTTTTAAGGTAGGAAATATGGATGTCCAGATTGATATAGCCTCACTGATGGAAGATGTCATTCGCATCGAGGAAATCCGCATTGACGGTGCTGATTTGATCTATGAAATTGGCAGCAAGGGCAACAATATCAGCAAAATTCAGAAAAACATTGCAGCCTATAGCCAAAGCCTTGGGCTGGAGGCTTCGGAGTCTGAGAGTGAGGCGAAATTCATCGTTGACCATATCTATATTAATGGAACCAGGGTAAAGCTGGCAACGGACCTGATAGGGGGCAAGGGGGCGGGTCTGACCTTACCGGATATTCATTTGAAAAACATTGGAACCGAGGACAAGGCAGCAACAGCGGGTGAAGTCGGCGCAGTCATTTTCGGTGCGGTCAACAAGGGACTGAGTAAAATCATCACCAAGGATATGCTTAAAGGCACAATGGATAAAGTGAAGAAAAAGCTTGGCGATATTTTTAAATAATGACTGACTGGCAGGGCAGATTTCAGGCGGGCTGGATTCAGGGTTGGTCTATCCGTTTGCATCACGGTGATTGCTGGTTCACACTTAGGCTTTATTAAACATTGAAGGGGACTACAGATGACATTTTTAGCCATTATCGGGGGCATTCTTGCCATAGGTTATTTTTGGTATGTGTCGCTGGTCGGCAAAAAGAACGGTGCGTTGGAGGCCCTGTCCTCCATTGATGTTCAGTTAAAGAAACGCCATGATCTGCTGCCCAACATCCTGAAAATTGCTAAAAAATTCATGGATCATGAAAAAGAACTGATGACCAAGGTCACCGAAATGCGCGCCCTTGCCGGCAAAGGTTATGACCGAAATAATTCCGACGAGGTCGCGGGGCATTTACAAGCCGAAAGCGGACTGCAATCGGCCATGATGCAACTTTTTGCGGTCGCGGAAAATTATCCTGACCTTAAAGCCAATCAGAATATGATCCGTGCACAGGAAACTTTCGAGGAAGTAGAAGGCCATATTGCGGCGGCGCGGCGGTTCTATAATTCGTCGGTGACTGCGCTCAATAATGCGGTGCAGATTTTTCCCGGCAGCCTGATTGCCAATATGGCTAATATCACCAGTATGCCGTATTTTGAAATGGCAGAGGTAGAAAAGAAGCCTGTTGACGCTTCCGATTATCTTTAGGGGCAGTTCATGACCCATCCATCACCCTGGGGCAGCAAGGCAGAGGTTGACTATCCGACCATGCAGGCATTTCAGTCCTTTTATGAGCGTGACCTGAAGGGCGAACTGGCCATTCTTGAGCTGGAACGGCCTGCCAGAATCCGCAAATTCTGCCTGATCGCCGGTGCAGCGGTGACGGTTGGCGCGACTATCGCCTTCACCATATTGACCATGACAAATTTGGACCCAGGTGTTCTGATCTTCGTTGGTATGCTGGTATTCGCGGTGGGTTATCTGGCTTACGTACCACTAGCTAAGTTGCAGGAAAATGCCAAAGTACGCACCATGAACAGCCTGTGTAGGTTTTTGGGGTTGAATTATTACCTGAAACCAAAAGATGTATCGCTCAGTCGTCTGAGCGAGCTGGCCCTGATCCCTTCTTATAATGTAAAAAAACTGGAAGACCAGATTAAGGGCGATGTCAGGGGTGTTGCCTTTAACCTCTATGAAGCAAAACTGATCAAGCGAACCCGCGATAGCAAGGGCCGCAATCGTAATGTAACGGTTTTTCGCGGTCTGCTGTGTGATTTTGATTTTCACAAGAATTTCACTGGCACCACCATCATCACCCGCGACCATACCAGGCTCGGCAATTTTTTTGCCAAATTCGGCAAAATCGGTGAACGCATCAAGCTTGAAGACCCGGAATTCGAGAAAAAATTCGAGGTGTATGGCACTGATCAGGTGGAAAGCCGCTATCTCTTGACCCCGTCTTTCATGGAACGCACCCGGAGTTTAAGCAATGCGGTCGGCTCCCGCAACCTGCAACTGGCCTTTGACAAGGGGCGGTTGCTGCTGGCGATAAAAAAGGGCAGTGACAGCTTTGAAGGCGGCCACATCTTCTCCGACCTCACCGATATTAACCGCATAGAGAAGACAATCAAGGAACTGACCCTGATTTATGATGTGGTGGATAAGTTACGGTTGGAGTTGGAGACGAAAATATGAGCAAGGAATATTTCCTGATAGACGAATATATAGTCGCCAGTGATGTGTAGTCGTGATGGTATTGGACTGCAATGACGATAGGGAGGTTGCGTCCCTGCACGTCACCCTGAATTTAGTTCAGGGCCCATGTTTGAAACATCTCGATAACGGACATATGGATTCTGATTGCGTAGCAGAACGAAGGCGAAGCTGTAGGACAACCAAGTTCAGAATTGTCTCTTGAATTTCTGATAAATAACTGGTTATCAGTGGTTATACTGCTGATGCTTCACAGGTCGTGTATACGACCTGTGAAGAGCGGATAGGCAACCGTTTCAGAGTAGGGTTTTGACACCCGTCGTCAT
>JAJFIP010000263.1 GCA_021774875.1 Emcibacter sp. | reverse complement strand
ATAATGTCACGGTTGGTGTTGAACTGATCTGTCCCATCGCCATGGATGAAGGCCTGCGCTTTGCCATCCGTGAGGGTGGTCGCACGGTTGGCGCCGGAGTTGTCGCAAGTATCATTGAATAACAAACATCAGGAGCGCGGGTCACGGCCCGCGTAATTTATATGTTGAAGTTGACGGGATGCATCTCTATATAAAGCGTGCAATGTCATAAGAAGGAGTGTAGCTCAGTTGGTAGAGCACCGGTCTCCAAAACCGGGTGTCGTGAGTTCGAGTCTCTCCACTCCTGCCATTGCACTTATTATGAATATAATTACGGATTGTTGAAAATGGCGAAAACGAGCCCAGCAGAATTTGTCCGGCAGGTCCGGCAGGAAACATCAAAGGTCACCTGGCCAACACGGAAGGAAACTATGGTAACCACCATCATGGTCTTTATCATGGCTGCGGTGATGGCGGTTTTTTTCCTGGGCGTGGATCAGGTCCTGTCTTACCTCATTAAACTGATACTAGGATAATTGATTATGGCATCTTCTGCGCGTTGGTATATTGTTCAGGCCCATTCCGGTTTCGAGAAAAAAGTTGCCCAAAGCATCAAGGATCAGGCGGTTCTTCAGGGGCTGGACAGCTTTGTTGAAGAAATTCTGGTTCCGATCGAAGAAGTTACCGAAGTAAGAAAGGGCAAAAAAGTCACTTCTGAGCGTAAATTCTTTCCGGGCTATGTTTTGGCCAGAATGATCATGAATGATGTGACCTATCATCTGATCAAGAATACCCCGAAAGTTTCAGGCTTCCTCGGATCCTCTGGCAAACCAGCACCGATCAGTCAAAAAGAAGTTGATAGAATACTCCATCAGGTTCAGGAAGGCATCGAACGGCCCAAGGCAGCAATCATTTACGAAATTGGTGAAGAGGTCAAGGTTATCGATGGCCCATTTGAGTCATTTGTCGGCATTGTTGACGGGGTTGATGAAGAGCGTGAACGCCTTAAAGTTTCAGTTTCAATCTTTGGCCGCGCAACGCCGGTAGAGCTTGAATATTCACAGGTTGAAAAGAACTAAAATTTTTTCTGGTATTTCCATAAAAGGGCTGTTATAAGCCGCCCTTACGGTGGTCAGGTGATTCTTTAATGTCATCCGGCTACCTTTTTTTGATATGGGCATGTTGCCCGTATAAGTGTGGAAGGTTAGCCATAACCGTACCACACCCCTTGTAAGTCGGGAATTGTCCCGCATGATTTTTGAAAAGGGTCAGTAATGGCGAAGAAAATTGACGGTTACATTAATTTGCATGTGCCTGCGGGTGCTGCAAATCCTTCCCCACCAATTGGCCCGGCACTGGGTCAGCGCGGTGTGAATATCATGGAATTCTGCAAAGCTTTTAATGCAAAAACCCAGGAGATGGAGCGGAATGCTCCGGTCCCGACCAAGATTACGGTTTATGCTGATAAAAGTTTTACATTCGTTACCAAAACACCACCAGCATCTTATCTGCTGAAAAAAGCGGCCAAGCTGAAGTCTGCTTCGGCGGAGCCTGGTCGTGAGACTGTTGCGACAATTCCTGTGGCCAAAGTGCAGGAGATAGCCGAGATCAAAATGGTTGATCTGAATGCAGTGGATATGGACGGTGCAATTCAGATTATCAAGGGAACTGCCCGTTCCATGGGTATCGAGGTTGAAGGATAAGATAATGGCACGTACCTCCAAACGTTATAAAGAAGTCCGCGACGGTCTTGATCTGGAAGTTGAATATTCATTGGAAGATGCCCTTAAGGAAGTCAAATCCAGGGCCAGAGCGAAATTTGATGAGACAGTTGAAGTTAGTATGAATCTTGGTGTTGATCCCCGCCACGCTGATCAGATGGTTCGCGGTGTTGTTACCTTGCCTAATGGTACTGGTAAAACGGTCCGCGTCGCGGTTTTTGCGCGCGGTGATAAAGCAGAAGAAGCAAAAAAAGCCGGTGCGGAATTAGTGGGAGCCGAAGACCTGATGGAAGCCATCCAGAAGGGTGAAATGGATTTTGACCGCTGTATTGCCACCCCGGATATGATGGCTGTTGTTGGTCGTCTGGGTAAAGTACTTGGTCCTCGCGGCCTGATGCCAAATCCGAAATTGGGAACTGTTACCCCCAATGTTACCGCCGCTATTGAAGCAGTCAAGGGTGGACAGGTGGAATACCGGGTGGAAAAGGCCGGTATAATTCATGCCCGCGTTGGCAAAGTAAGTTTTGATCAGGCGGCATTGCTTGAAAATGCCCGCACATTGATTGGTGCTGTTTTGAAAGCCAAGCCATCTGCCACCAAAGGCACATATGTAAAAAATATTTCCGTAAGTTCGACCATGGGGCCGGGCCTGCGCATAGCAATTTCTTCTGTATCCGAATAGGGTGCAGAAAATAAGAATTCCGTTGGGTTTGCCTGACGGGAACAGGGTCTTCAGGAATATTTGAAAACCCGCCTGTCCAAAACTGCAGGTGTCTGGTGTAATGCCGGATTTAAGTTGACGATTTGTCGGCCTGCAATAGATGGGGTTGCAAATATTGGGTTAACCAGTATTTGTGGTTTCCGGTCTGACTTTGAATTGGGTTGGACGACAGGCATTCATGGCATGGTCGCATAGTGTGATCATGTTTTACTCAACCGGTGAATGCTTAACTATAGCATTTGCCATATTATATCGGAGACGAGAATGGATCGGGTCCAAAAAAAGGAAATGGTTACCTTCCTCAAGGGTGTTTTTTCTGACGCTGCTTCTGTCATTGTTGTACGCAATGCGGGACTGGACGTGAGTGAAATGACATCGCTGCGCACACAAATGCGTGAAGCAGGTGCCAGCCTTAAAGTGGCTAAAAACCGGCTCGCTCGTCTTGCTCTCGAAGGGACTGAAATAGAGTCTATTGGCGGTTATCTTAAAGGCCCGGCGGTTCTCGGTTATTCCGACGATCCGGTCGCGGCGGCTAAGGTTCTTGTCAAGTTTGCCAAGAAAAACGACAAAATCGAAGTTCTTGGTGGTGCCATGGGATCACTCATGCTTGACCTTAATGCGGTCAAGGCGTTGGCAGAACTGCCTTCCCTTGATGAGCTGCGCGGCAAGCTGGTTGGTCTGCTTCAGGCGCCGGCAGGTAATCTTGTAAGTATTACGCAAGCACCTGGTGGACAATTGGCTCGTGTATTTGGTGCCTACGGATCGCAGGGTGATGCCGCTTAGGTTTCTGGTAAGATATTAATTTTTTGACTAAGGATAAATAAAATGGCTGATCAACAACAGATTGCTGATGACCTCTCCAGCTTAACCGTAATGGAAGCTGCGGATCTTTCTAAAATGCTTTAAGAAAAATGGGGTGTCTCTGCTGCGGCTCCTGCTGCCGCTGCTGCGGCACCGGTTGCTGGTGGCGAAGTTGCTGAAGTAAAAGACGAATTTGATGTTGTTCTGACCTCTTTCGGTGAGAAGAAAATCAACGTGATTAAAGAAGTGCGTGCGATTACGGCTCTGGGGCTTAAGGAAGCCAAGGAGCTGGTTGAAAGTGCACCAAAAGTCGTTAAAGAAGCTGCCCCCAAAGCTGAAGCTGAAGAAATTAAAGCTAAGCTTGAGGCCGCTGGAGCTTCTGTTGAGCTCAAGTAATTAAAGGGCGGCGCTTCTCTGATTAAGGAACGCGCCGCT
>JAJFIP010000262.1 GCA_021774875.1 Emcibacter sp. | reverse complement strand
CTGCTGAGATGGGAAAACTGGTCTGCCCACTTGCCGAAAAAGCCATATCTATTTTAAAAGAACAGCAAAAAATTTAGGGAAAATTCATGGATATTAAATTTGAAGATAAGGTGGTTCAGATCACCGGTGCGGGGTCCGGTTTTGGTCGCAAAGCCGCCCTTGAATTCAGCAAGGCTGGCGCGAAACTGGTGCTGTCCGATGTTAATATGGCCGGACTTGATGAAACCATGAGCCTGCTAAATCTGACAGATGACCGCGCAATTGCCATGAATTGCGATGTGAGCAATGAACACGACGTGGAACTGATGACAAAGGCAGGTATTAATCATTTTGGCGTGCTCGATATTGCCATCAATAATGCGGGAATGGCACATGAAATGGCCCGTTTTGACAAGATCAGCCTGAAAGAATATGACCTTTCCATGGCGGTAAATGTGCGCGGTGTCTTTATGTGTATGCAGAATGAACTCCGACAGATGAGCCATCAGGGAAATGGAGTAATCCTCAACGTCGCCTCGGTAGCTGGGCTGATCGGAGCACCGTTAGGAGCGGCCTATAGTGCCAGTAAACATGCGGTCATCGGCCTGACTAAAACCGCGGCTCTGGAATATGCCCGCAAGAATATCCGCATCAATGCCATATGCCCGGCATTTTGTTACACCCCCATGGTTGATCAGATCATTGACGGTGAAAGGGGTGAAAAACGCGAACGTGATATGTCTATGGTCATCCCCATGGGGCGGCTCGGCACTGCGGACGAGATTGTCAATGGCATGATGTGGCTATGCAGTGATCAGAACAGCTTCACCACCGGACAGGCTCTGGCCTTCGACGGAGGTCTGACCACGGCTTGAATACACATATTTCTTTGAATAATTTTGTCTAATCTGCAAGTAACTTATGGAGCATATGGTACAATTTGATTATGTAAGCACCAGGTATAACGGCGAGCAAACCAAGAAAAAAAGAGAATAACGCTGCTTGTGTAATGTCTTCTATATAAAAAATAATAATTGTAACAGTTATTAAACAAACAATAGTCCCTACACATGCTGCTTTAGTTTGTGATACTCCAAATATTTGGATTTCAGGGTTTTGGTATTTACATACAACACCTTTATGTAAAATATCCAAATAGATAGCTGGCTGTTCTTCTGAATGTGCGCTATTTAAATATTGAAACTGTATTGTTTGCCCACGATTCATTGTGGGCACAATATAATCTCTTTGGCGATAGTAAATTTGCGACTGCGCTTCAGTTGGTTCGCTATCCTCAGGAACTATTAGTTTTTCCTTATACCCTTCTGTTAGGTGAATTATTTTTGGTGTGCCAATGATAGAAGTTGTTTCTGTCAGTAGGTTGGTATTATTCGTAAACACCTGCACCTCTACAGAATCATAATCCTTCATACATTTGTTTACCAATACTATCGTGGATAAATATAAATGAGCGATTGGGTTATCATTCCAAGTTACTTTAACAGAACCATACGCCACATCGTCTGCGCTTATCCCGACTCTGCTATGGGTTACGTTATAAGAAAAAAGTCCACGTTTATTTAATAGATATTGAGTGATTATTACTACAATTACCCCACCTATTGCAGAAAATATTGCGATAAATATTTTGTCATCTAAAAGAGCTGATATATTCACAGTTTAATTCCCAAATCAAAGAAGCATGTATAATATTCACTTAAACTTTGCTACGAACACGGGCAAAGGTAAAGGTATTTTCATTGTTTAGTTGATTATTGACTTTTTCCCTTAAATGTGAATACAATGTATATACATTTATTTGTTCATGTCATGGAGGGCAAAATGGCTCAGACTACTGCCGCGACCGATACAAAAAAGGCTCATATTAATTTACGCACACGCGCTCAGGATAAAGAGCTCATTGAACGTGCCGCCAAGCTACGTGGCTTGAAGGTAAGTAGCTTCATTTTGCCTGCAGCCATAGAGCAAGCCAAGCAGGTACTGGAAAATGCGGGCATGATGATATTGGATGATGATGACCGTCAGGCTTTCGTCAGTGCCTTTCTCGAAACCCATGAGGCTACCCCCTATATGAAGCGGGCGATTAAGGCACATAAGCAGAGTTAATGTCTGTGGCATTACCCTTTGACCCAAAAAAATCACCCCTGAAGAAGCGTCATAAGAGGGCGGATTTTTCATGTGGCAAAAAATCTCTGGATGTGTATCTGCAACGTCACGCAGGTCAGGATATGAAGCGAGGCCTGGCCGCCGTTTTTATTCTGGAAGGTGAAAGTGAAGTAGATATTGCAGGTTTTTATGCCTTATCATCCCAAAGTATAGAAGCCGGTGATTTAACAGAGTTATCTGTTAAAGGCTTGCCAGTGGAAAGACCCATCCCCTGTACATTATTGGGACAGTTCGCCGTCCACGAAAAATGGAAGGGTCAAGGTGTCGGGGCTTGGCTGCTGGGCCATGTCCTGCATGAAGTTACTGCCCATGCGGAGAAGGTCGGGTCATTCGCCCTTATCGTCGATGCCGTTGACGAAGAAGCCCGAACCTACTGGCTGCACTGCGGATTTATCCCGTTTCCCAGCACACAGAACCGCCTTTTCCTTCCCATGAAAACTATTAAAAAGTGGTTGGATACAGAATAAAGCCCGATGGATAAATCGACCACCGGGCTTTAATTAGATAATAAAATAATCGCTTACGCGTTGGCTTTTCTAAAATAACTAAGCGTCATATTAGTCAAGAATGCGCTGACTACGACTGTTATTATACTATGTGCCGTACCAGCAACATCAGGTGCTGCCTGTGTTGTGACGACTGCAAATAAGCTGGATCCGACAAGTGCAGCTATTGCCAACAAAATCATTGTTGGGATATAACCCTTTATGCCTTCAACAAAAATTGAAACACAATCATCGCCGCCGGTAGAGCCGGCACCAAGGCCAACAGCTAATAACGAGCCAAACCACCAGACATCTGAAAGTCCTTTCGCTTCCCCTGAATAATAGGCCGAAAGCCCCGTATAAAACCAGATAGTTGTAATGATACCCCCGACTACCATATATAAATATTTGTTATTCATAATACCTCTCCATTTTTTTAAAAGTACGGAACTGTATAACGAAAATGACTTTTTTGCAAATCTGCCCAAAAATAAAGCCCGAAGGGATAACCCTTCAGGCTCTACTTTGTTAAAAAATAATCCGCCTATGCGTTGGCTTTTTTAAGATAACTCAACGTCATATTGGTCAGGAACGCACTGACAACGACAGAAATAATAGCCTTTGCCACATCAGCAATTTCGGGTGTTGCACCCTTAATACCGACTACATAGATAAGATGCGCTACAAGAATAAATATTGCTAGCATGATCATGGTTGAGACATAACCTTTGATGCCTTCGACAAAAATCGAAACCACATCATCACCCCCGGTAGAGCCGGCACCAAGGCCAACAGCCAATACCATGGCATACCACCAGCTATCTGAAAGTGCATTTGCCTCCCCTGCATAATAAGCCGAATGACCCGTATAAAACCAGACAACTGCCACGATTGCTCCCACAACCATATATAAATATTTATTGTTCATTAAACCTCTCCATTTAAATTAAAAGTACGAGACCATAATACGAAAATGATATTTTAGCAAATCTGCCCCATAAAACTGACCCTTTCAAAAAAAATTAGCCGGCAGATAACCGGAATTAATCCACTAGTTGATCCAGCGCGTAGCCTTTGAAATTTTTTGTGGTTGCCAGCGCCACATGGCTGCTGATATTGGCGACGCCCTCCATACAATCAATCAATTTATCATTCAGTTCCAGATAACGGTCCATATCCGGGCAGACGATGCGCAGGAAATAGTCAAAGTTGCCACTGACCGTATAACATTCGACGATTTCCGGAAAATCATTAATCACTTTTTCAAAGGTTTTAAAATTGGCGTTGGTATGATCATGCAGACTGACCGTTAGTAAAACAGTCACTGTCCGACATATCTTGTTCAGATTTATAACCGCCATATAGGATTCAAGAAAACCCTCATCCTCCAGACGTCGTACTCGCTGCAAACAGGAGCTCGGTGAGAGATTAACGTCAGCAGATAAATCGTGATTGGTAATGCGGGCATTATTTTGCAGAATCGAAAGAATCTTCAGATCAATGCGATCAATAGCTCTTTTTTTAGTCATAATTCTATGCTCCGTAGGTATATTCTTTATATAA
>JAJFIP010000261.1 GCA_021774875.1 Emcibacter sp. | reverse complement strand
CGTATCGGTCACGGCGAAGTCAAGGACAGTATGTTCCATGATGGTCTGGAAGATGCCTATGACAAGGGAAAGCTGATGGGTGTTTTCGCAGAACAGACCGCCCGGCATTATCAATTCACCCGTGAGGCCCAGGATAATTATGCCATTACATCCCTGAACCGGGCCAATGCTGCTATAGAAAAAGGTTATTTTAAAAACGAGATTTCTCCGGTAACGGTAAAATCCCGCAAAGGTGAGGCCATCTATGACACGGACGAGCAACCGGGCAAGGCACGTATAGATAAAATCCCGAACCTGCGTCCGGCCTTCGCCAAGGATGGCACGGTAACGGCTGCCAATTCAAGTTCCATATCCGATGGGGCGGCGGCTTTAATTCTGATGAAACAGTCGGAGGCTCAAAAGCGCGGCCTTGGCCCCATTGCCAAAATCGTTGGACATAGTGCCCATGCTCAGGCACCGGAATGGTTTTCCACCGCCCCCATCGGGGCCATAAACAAACTTTATGAAAAGGTCGGCTGGACCGATGCCGATGTTGACCTGTATGAAATAAATGAAGCTTTCGCCGTTGTCACTATGGCGGCTATGCGCGACCTTGATCTGGACCATGGCAAGGTGAATGTCCACGGCGGCGCCTGTGCCATGGGTCATCCCATCGGAGCATCGGGGGCCCGAATATTGGTCACATTGATTTCGGCACTCAAAACTTACAATAAAAAACGGGGCATAGCCTCTCTCTGCATTGGCGGCGGTGAAGCCACCGCTATGGCTGTGGAGGTTATGTAAATGCTGCTCACTGAAGAACAGGAAATGATCCGGGATATGGCCCGCACCTTCGCCGCCAACGAACTGGCACCAAATGCGGCGGAGTGGGACAAGACAGGTGATCTGCCTATGGAGGTTCTGCACCGCATGGGGGAGCTAGGCCTGATGGGTATGACCATACCCGAACAATGGGGTGGTGCGGAAACAGATTATGTATCCTACGCCCTTGCCCTGATGGAAATTGCTGGCGGTGACGGTGGTGTCAGCACCATAATGAGCGTTAATAACGCCCCGGTTTGTGCGGCAGTGCTAAAGGATGGCACTGACGATCAAAAGGAAAAATTCCTCAAGCCTCTGGCGCAGGGCAAGATCATTGGTGCTTTCTGCCTGACCGAACCCCAGGCCGGATCAGATGCCAGTATGCTCAAAACCAGTGCCAAAAGAACCAATGAGGGCTGGGTGATTAACGGCACCAAACAATTCATTACCTCTGGCAAGTTAGGCGGCGCGGCGATCATATTTGCCGTCACCGACCCGGATCTGGGCAAAAAAGGCATTTCCGCTTTTCTGGTACCCACTGATCTGCCCGGCTATACGGTCGCCGGGGTGGAAAAAAAGCTCGGCCAGAAATCGTCTGAAACCTGCACCCTGATTTTTCAGGATATGGCGGTCACGCAGGATATGCTGCTTGGTGAGGTGAATCAGGGCTACAGCGTGGCCCTGTCCAATCTTGAGACCGGACGTATCGGCATTGCCGCCCAAAGTGTCGGCATGGCAAAAGCCGCCTTGGAGCAGGCGACCGCTTATGCCAATGAGCGCACCTCTTTTGGAAAGACCATCATCCGCCATCAGGCTGTAGGTTTTCGACTTGCCGATATGGCGACAAAACTGGAAGCGGCCCGACTGCTGGTGTTGAATGCGGCATCGCTCAAGGACCGGGAAATTCCCTGTCTCACCGAAGCCTGTATGGCGAAATTATTCGCCTCCGAAGTTGCCGAAGAAATCTGCTCTGCGGCAATACAGACCCTTGGCGGCTATGGCTATCTGAGCGATTTTCCGCTGGAACGCATATACCGTGATGTGCGCGTCTGCCAGATATATGAAGGCACGTCAGACATTCAGCGCATGATCATCAACCGGTCCATGATAACGGCATAATTTTAGATTGAGGGTTTAAATTCTGCCTTATTTGTCCCTATAATAAAATTCATTGAGACAAAATTGTAAGAAACCATATATGCCGCCAGACATTTCTCTATCACCAGAACAGATCACAACGCAACTCGGATCCATTGTGGCCAGTGAAACCTTCAAAAATAAAAACCGTATCATACGGTTTCTTGAATATGTGGTGGAAGAATTTCTCGGCAAGCGTTCCCATCTGATCAAGGGCTACACGCTGGGTCTGGAAGTCTTTGACAAGGACGAGACATTCGACCCGCAGACTGATGCCATCGTGCGGGTTGAAGCCGGAAGGCTCAGACGGCTACTTGAACATTATTATCTGGAAGAGGGTCAGGAAGACCGGATCAGTATCTCCTTGCCCAAAGGTGCCTATGCCCCAAAGATAGAGCTATCAGAAAACTCATCCCCACCCGTAAAAAAAGACCCGGTATTTTCGGCTGCTGCGGCTCCACCCACGGGTCCGGCTATTGCTGTTTTACCCTTTGAGAATTTAAGTGGCGAAGCAACTCAGGAATTATTCTGTGACGGCATTACCGAAGAGATTATCAATCACCTGTCCTTAAGCCCGTCACTGTATGTGATTTCCCGGCGCACCACATCGCCATATAAGGGCAAGGCCGTTGACATCAGGCGGCTAAGTGCAGAACTGGAAGCCCATTATATTCTGGAAGGCAGTATCCGGCGGGCCGGGAATCAGATCAGGGTTTCAGCCCAACTGCTGAACGCGACCAATGCGGCTGTGGTCTGGTCGGAAAATTATGACCGTAAACTGACACCTGAAAATCTGATCGACGTGCAGGATGAGATCGCCAGCCATGTGGCTGCCACCATCGGTGATACATATGGGGCCGTCATGCGGACCAGTGCCGTAAATATGAAACGCAGCACCACCGAATTTATGGAAGCCTATGAAAGTACTTTGCTGCTCCATGATTATCTGTTTGAACTTTCGCCGGAAACACACCTGAAAGCAAGAGACAGTCTGGAAAAGGCAGTCAAAATTGATCCCAATTATCCTGAAGCCTGGGCCGGGCTTGCCTTTCTCGCCCTAGATGAATATCGCTTCAGCTTTAATATTCGCTCACAAGACCCGCTGGAACAGGCGCGGAAATATGCGGAAAAATCTATCGGCCTCAGCTCCAAATATTCCACCGCATGGTATGCCATGACCATCATTAATTTTCACAAAGGCGACATCGAGAAATTTGAAGATAATATCCGTATGGGCCTGAGCATTGCCCCCAACAGTCCGGCAATTCTCGCTGATAGCGGGGTATATCTGTGTCTGCTTGGCAAGCTGGACGAGGGATTGTCACTGGTCCGCAAGGCCATGGCCCTGAACCCCCAGCATCCGGGTTGGTGCCGTTTCGCCCTGTGCCATGACCATTATATTCGCGGTGAATATAATCGCGCCATTGAGCAGGTGCGCCATATCGAAACCCCTGACTGGTTTTGGCCCCACGCGCTACAGGCGATTATCTATGCCAAGCTAGGCAATGTTCAAGAGGCCGGAAATTCCCGCGCAAATGTGCTTAGGCTTTATCCCGATTTTCCTGAGAATGCAGAAAAAGAATGCCGAAAATGGTTCCGGCGCGAACAAGACCTCACAAAATATCTGGCTGGCCTGAAAGATGCCAACCTTGCCTGAGCCTTGACTAGCTGATACCCTGCCCGCCTTACAAAATAAAATTAGTTTAAGGATTTATTTTGCGACGGTCGGTTTTTAACACCCCTGTGATCAGTCACTTCTTTACTGCGCTTTCCTGGACCGCCTTTAAATTAATGGGCTGGAGCATAGAAGGCCGCCCGCCGGATATTGATAAATTTGTCGTAATCGGTGCGCCCCATACCAGCAACTGGGATTTCCCTCTGGCTCTGGCAACAGCCTTTCTCTTGCGTCTTGATTTCACCTGGCTGGGTAAAGACAGTATATTTACAGGGCCACTCAACCCACTAATGCGTTGGCTGGGCGGCCTGCCCATTGACCGCAGCAAATCCAGTAATGTGGTGCAATCGACCATAGATGCCTTTAACAACCATGACCATCTGATCATCGCCATTGCCCCCGAGGGCACCCGCTCCAAGGTCAAAAAATGGAAAAGAGGGTTTTATCATATTGCTTACGGGGCCGGGGTTCCCATAGGCCGGGGTTTTTTTGACTATGAGCAAAAAGTAATTGGCTTCGGCCCAACCTTTACCCCGACCGGCAATGTGGAAAAGGATATGATAGAAATTCAGGCTCTCTATAAAGGCATTAAAGGCAGACGTCAGACATAAACCATATATCTATACTAAAAGTTTATCGGTATAATCAGGGCTAACTATGAGCAGGAAACCTTATGAATTCTCAGGATTTCAGAAAAAATGCCCATAAATTTGTCGACTGGATGGCTGATTATATGGAAAATATCGAAAGCTATCCGGTCAAGCCCCTAACCAAGCCGGGTGAAATAATGGCGCAGCTTCCTTTATTTGCACCGACCGATCCTGAGCCTATGGATGACATTTTCCGGGATTTTCAGGATATTATCATGCCCGGCATGACCCATTGGCAGCATCCGGGGTTTATGGCTTATTTTCCTGCCAATGCCAGTCCACCATCAATTCTTGCGGAAATGCTTACCTCCACGCTGGCGGCCCAATGTATGAGCTGGCAAACTTCGCCAGCGGCAACAGAACTGGAAGAGCGGGTTCTGGACTGGCTAAGAGAAATGATCGGCCTGCCTGCCAATTTTCACGGCGTCATACAGGATACAGCATCCACGGCCATGCTCGCCGCCTTCCTTACTGCCCGTGAGACACTCAATGATTATCAGACCAATCACCGGGGTTTAAGTAAAGCCGGGCGGCATTGCTGTTATGCCTCAGCAGAGGTTCATTCCTCCACCGATAAAGGTATCCGCATGGCTGGATTGGGCTCTGATAACCTGCGCAAAATTCCGGTTGATGAAAATTTTACCATGATCCCAGTTGAATTGGACAAAGCTATAGCTGCGGATATTGAAGACGGTCATAAACCAACCTGTGTTGTCGCCACTCTGGGCAGCACCAGCCTGTCTGCTATTGACCCGCTTGAGGCCATAGGTGAAATCTGCAGAAAATACGACGTCTGGCTCCATGTGGATGCGGCATGGGCAGGCAGTGCGCTGGTACTGCCGGAATATCAATGGATGATAAAAGGCATAGAGTATGCCGACAGTTTTGTCTTTAACCCCCATAAATGGCTGCTGACGCAATTTGACTGTTCGGCATTTTTTATCCGGGATAAAGCCGCCCTGATCCGCACTTTCGAGATATTGCCGGAATATCTGAAAACCCGCGAGGGCGATCAGGTCAATAATTACCGGGACTGGGGGCCTGTATTGGGCCGCCGCTTTCGGGCGCTGAAATTGTGGTTTGTCATACGATCATATGGCATCACGGGGTTGCAAAATCATATCCGGCGCCATATTGAAATGACCCATACGCTGGCAGAACAAATAGACAGGGAGCAGGACTTTGAACTGCTGGCGCCCAACCCGCTGGCATTATTCTGTTTTCGTTATCATCCAGATGATAAGTCTGAAGCTCAGCTTGATGCCCTGAATGAGAGGATATTTGAAGCCATCAATGATACGGGTGACATTTACCTGACCCAGACACGTATTAACGGAAAATATGCCATTCGTCTGGTTAGCGGAGCCCCTGCGACTGAGCAAAAGCATCTGGACAAAGCATGGCAAATAATCAAAAATATCAGCCGGGCGGCAAAATAATTTTTCTTTGCCGGATTGTTGCCTTAAATGACTGTCATGTTAAGATATGTAATGACACAAAATGACTTGGGGCCGTAACTAATGACGAAAAAAGCCCTCCTGATAACCGGTCAGGAATCCGAAACCGTCAGCACATTGGCGCGAAACCTGATCCATGTCGGGGGCTTAAGTATATTTGCTCGGCAAATGAAACAGATGAAGGCCATAGGTGTCACTGAAATGCATGTGATAACCGATTGGTTCATGCAGGATTTTGAAAGAGAAATCCAGAATTGCACAAAACGTCCCGAAAGAATTTTTATCCATAATACCAAAGACGCCCCCCTGAGGCTTCTGGAACATAACAATGAGGGTAATATCTGGTTTCTGATTGAAGAGGGCGTTGTCGTTGATGACCGCATCATTAATCAGGTGGCGACCCATCCTTCACCCACAGTAATCAGTCTTATCGGCCATCATGAATTTCTGGAAGAACGCACGGCTGCCGGTATTCTGCTTCAGCTTGAAGATCAGGAGGGTTATTTTGGCTCCATTGCCAAATTATCCAGCACCACCCTGGCGGCTAATGTACGCAAGCTTAACAGCCTGGAAGGACTGCCCGGTAGCCTGAAAGCAATTTCGAGAGCAGGCGACTGTGAAATCACAAAAGTTGTGGAAATTCCACTTTATATGGCAAACCTGAACCGGAATGTGGATCTGGTGTGGTTCCCTGTCCTCCAGCGTCCCGACGGTGACAAGGGAACAGATGTTATGCTTGAATATGCCCAGAAAGGAAATCTGGACTGGGTCGCGCATTATATTCACCGGCCAATTGAAAATTTTATTGTCAAGCAATTGTGTAAATGTCCGGTATCCCCCTATCACGTAACCATTATGGCGGGTCTGTTTGGTTTCGCTATCATATATCTTTTCGGCAGCGGTCACCTGATGCCTGCTCTACTCGGGGCATATGCTGTGGGCATTCTGGGTGGTGTTGATGGCAAACTTGCCCGGGTAGAAATACAGACGTCCAGAGTTGATGACTTCAAACATCTGATCGGTAAGTTGATGGCCTATGGCTGGTATTTTGCCATTGCAGTTTTTTTATCAGACTCCCACGGCGAAGCCCCCTATATCATGGCAACAGCTCTGGTATTATTTCAGATTGCCGATGAAATTCAGAGTAAGTTTTTTTACCGTCTGACCAATTTTCAGATCTGCGATACCGCATCATTTGACCGGAAATTCCAACTGATCGCCGGCAGACGCAATACACTAATGTGGGCATTGTTTCCTTTTGCCCTGAGTGACCAGTGGTATATGGGCTTTGGCTTTATTTGCGCCTACGGCACGATAACTTTCTTTGTACATCAGGCACGACTTGTGTATCATCTCAAAAACATAACCATAGCCAATAGTGAAAATTTCGCTGAAAAATTCAAAAAACCCAATATCTTATAGAAACAATATACGATGACAGATCCTGTAAAGCGTACCGGTGAAATTGAAGAATATACAAATCTTTACTTCATTCATCCCATCAGCGGCTGGCTGGTCCCGAAGTTTGCCGCCAAAAATATTTCCCCCAATATGGTATCGCTGACCGGAATGATGTTTGGCATATTGGCGGGTTTTGCCTACTTTAACTACCACAACCCTTATATGGCAGTCGCCGGATTTATCTGCATGATACTTTGGCACATCATGGACGGGGCTGACGGACAGTTGGCCCGACTGACCAAAAGTTATTCGGAAATCGGCAAAGTACTGGATGGTGTTTGTGATTATGTGACTTTTTTCAGCGTTTATCTGGGGCTAGGCCTCGCCCTTTCACAGCAGGGCTATTCTGAAGTCTGGTATATTATTCTGGCCGCCGTGGTTCTACATGCCATACAATCCAGTGCTTATGAATTGCAGCGCGGGGAATATGATTACTGGGGCCACGGCAAACAATCTGCGGCCCTGCCGGAAATAAGTCACATGATCGCGGACCTCAAGGGTAAATCAGCCCTGGCCTTTATAATGAGCCAATTCCATATCGGTTATGTCAGAATGCAGCGCAGGTCAAGCGGCATTAACTCTGCGCATCGCAAAAGCTTGAGAAATGCTCTACAGGACAATCAGGATAAGACAAATGAAATCAGGACATTATACCGGGAAACCTATGCCCCGGCTGTCAATACTTGGTCTGTCATGTGTGCCAATTACCGAACCATAGCCATCTTCATTGCCTGTATTGCCGGGCAGCCAATTTATTTTTTCTGGTTCGAGATTGCTATTCTAACCCCGATTCTGATAGTTTTGATTCAAAAGCAACGCCTGTTAAACCAGTTATTTTCAATACGGCTGAAAGAAATCATCTGAACCATGACCAGAAAAACAGAAAAAACCCTGATCTCAATATCAGATCAACAAATTGAAATTCTGGCATCTTACCGGGATAGTATCGACAATATAGATGCGGCATTAATCCATATGCTTGCCGAACGCTTTAAAATCACCAAGCATGTGGGAGAGTTTAAAGCTAAGTTCGACCTGCCACCCGCAGACAAAGACCGGGAACAAAGGCAGATTGAACGACTGCGCGACCTATCCAGAAAAGCCAAACTGGACCCGGATTTTTCTGAGAAATTCCTCCACTTCATCATTACCGAGGTCATCCGTCATCACGAACAATTTCGCGCCGGAGGTGCCTAGGTTCAGGACTTGTTAATTACGGTTTTTTCCAGCCGGGACCGCGAATAAATCGCCCCGCGGTTGCCCCTGTGGGTTCACCTTCGTCCAATACTAATGTTCCATTGACAAAGACATATTTCATGCCTGTGGCATATTGATGTGGTTTTTCAAAGGTGGCATGATCCTGAATGGTATCGGGATTAAATATGGCTATATCGGCAAAATATCCAGCCTTCAGATAGCCCCGACCCTTTAAGGACATATTATCCGCTGGCAATGCTGCCAGTTTGCGAATGGCTTCCCCAAGCGGCACTGTTTTCTCCTCCCGGACATATTTAGCCAGAAGACGGGCAAAAGAGCCATAGGCCCTGGGGTGGGTACTATCCTCAAGAAAGGCCCCTTCAGCGGCAAGAGCTGCGGCATCAGAGTTAAAACTCACCCAGGGAACAGCGGTAAATTTACGCACCACGTCTTCTGACTGAGTGAAATAAACCGTCTGAACACGGTTACCATTTTCAACGATCAAATCCATTGCCGTATTTTCAGGACTGGTGCCTCTTTCCGCCGACACAAAGGCCAGGGTCTTGCCAATATATTTATCCAGTTCCTTGTTTTCAAAACCGACCAGCAAGATGCCTTCGGGCTTGGCATTAAGAAACATATTTTCCCATTCAGTGCTGAGTTGGTTCATTTCCCTGATTATTCTCTGGCGGGTTTCGGGGTCCAGAAATCGCTTGACCATATCCTCTCTCACGCCTTCTTTTACCCAAGCCGGAAAGACAGAATCCAGTCCGGTTGAACCTGCGGGATAGGTATATATATCGGCAGTTATTTTCAGGCCTTCGGCCTGCGCCGCTTCAATTTTTGCCACCAGTTCATCATAACGGCCCCATACCCTCGGACTGGCCAGTTTGATGTGATAAATTTCCGATGCAATTTTGGCTTCTCGGGTGATGGTGATAAGTTCATCCACGGCTTCAAAAATACTGTCGGCCTCATCTCGCATATGAGAGGCGTACATGCCACCATACTCTGCAGCAACTTTTGACAATTCAATCAATTCCTCGGTATCGGCAAAACTACCCGGAGGATAAATCAGCGATGATGCCACACCCAGAGCACCTTCTTTCATGGCAGCCCGCATCTGTTCCCTCATGCGCTCCATTTCTTCTGGTGTTGCCTTGCGGTTATTAAAACCAACCTCATGAATCCGTAAGGTCGCCGCGCCGACAAAGGATGAAATATTGGGCGAAACCCCCTTCTCTTCCAGATATTCCAGATATTCTCCTAACGTTGTCCATTTAGCCTCGACACCCCAGTCTGTTAGAAAATTTTCTTTCATGGCAGGATTAAGCGGGCCGAACGAGAAGCCTTCGCCAAAGACTTCCAGTGTTACGCCCTGTTTTATATCGCTAACCCCGCGGCCATCCATAATTAGCGTACTCGGTCCCCAGCTCATCATATTGATAAAACCCGGTGCCACTGCTAGCCCGGTGGCATCAACTTCCTGAATAGCCACTGCCGAGCCAATATCCCCAACGGCAATAATCTGATCGCCGTTGATGGCCACATCACCAACTACGCCAGCTTCCCCACTGCCATCATATATGGTGCCGCCGCGAATGATAACATCGTAATTCTCGACTTTTGTGGCATCATTACCGCAACCAACAAGCGTGATGATTACCAAAGCGCATAGCGCAATCTTAAATTTCATAATTAGCATTTTTCTTTTCCCATTAATTTTTGAATAATTTCCCCGAGGCGAAAAACATAGCCTCTAGTCTTTATATATCCCTATAACTGGTTTGTCATGGCCCTTGATATATCCCCTGTACATGCCTTCAGTATTAAAGGGCATAGCAACATTTCCCTGCCCGTCAACAGCAATGATTCCCCCTTCACCGCCCATATCAACCAGCTTATGCATGACAATCTCATCGGCGGCCTGTGCCAGGGTCAGCCCCTTATATTCCATCAAGGCACATATACTATGGGCCACGACCGCACGAAGGAAATACTCGCCGTGCCCGGTGCCAGAGACGGCACAACTATTATTATCCGCATAGGTTCCGGCCCCGACAACCGGTGAATCCCCGATCCGGTTCCAGCGTTTGTTGGTCATACCGCCAGTAGAAGTTCCCGCCGCAAGATTACCGTGCATATCCAGAGCCGCCGCCCCAACCGTGCCAAATTTATGCTCAGGATCGATGGGGTCACCTTCTGTGTCAGTAATGCTGTCTGATGTCTGATCGCCATCATGATCAAGCCGTACTATATCCTTCTCCAGAGCCTTTTGCAGCTGATTCCATCTTTTCTCGGTTCTGAAATATTCCGGATCAGCCAGTTCTATCTGTCGGGATTTGGCAAATTCCTCAGCGCCTTTTCCGCTTAGTATGACGTGCTTTGAATTTATCATTACTTCCCGGGCAAGGGTGATGGGATTTTTCACCGACGTAACACCAGCAACGGCGCCCGCATTCAAATCTCTCCCGTCCATGAGTGATGCATCCATTTCATTATAGCCCTCATGGTTAAAGACAGCACCCCTGCCAGCATTGAACAGGGGTGAATCTTCCATCACCTTGATCGTGGCTACTACCGCGTCCACCGCTTCCCCGCCGCGCTCCAGAATTGCCTGCCCGGTAAGTAGGGCTTCTTCAAGCTTGGCCCGGATGGCAGTTTCCTGCTCCTCAGATATTTTTTCCTTCAGGATTGTGCCAGCACCGCCATGAATGACCAGAACATATTTATCTTTGTCCTCATCATGGGCCAATGCCGCTCCATGTGATGTCATCACATATAACCCCGCCATTATCAAAATTGCTAAAAAATATTTCATTGTCTGAGCCTTTTTGCATTGTAATAAGCAGTTTACTCTTTTTTCCGACAAATTAAAGCCGTAAAAAAGGCAAAAATTATTATATTTGACTATATATTCTAGAATGAGTATTCTAATTCATGGTCAGAACGGCAAAATTTGATGATAATAGCTTCATTCAGTCAGCAATTACCCTGATTTCGATGGGCGGCCCGGCGGCGGCGACCATGGCGTCAATTGCCGCATCTGCCGGTGCGCCGACGGGGTCAATCTATCACCGTTTTAAATCCCGTTCGGCACTCTTGGGGGCGGCATGGGTGCACTGCCTTGGTTCCATGACCGATGATATGCTGCCCCTGCTTGAGCAAGGTCAAAGCGCAGGCGCTATTGTGGCCCTGATACATTGGGCTGGGGAAAATCCTGAAATGGCTCGGCTGATCATGCTTTACGGTGAAAATGATCTGATCGATGGTGAACTACCTGCCGAATTACATAAGAAACTGAATGGGATAAATAAAAAACTGGGTGCCGGATTATCCGCACTGCTCAAGCACAGAAAAAAAGACTTAAGCGCGTCCAATCTGGCACTGGTGAATTTTGCCATTTTTGACGGCCCCATCGCCGCCATGAAACCCACCCTGCGCATGAAACAAGCATCACCCTCGTTAAAATGCCGTGAAGCCGCCCTTGCCTGCGGGCGGGCAACACTTGAACTACTGGAATGACTTATGCTACTTAGAATTATGCAATTCCCGACCAAACGTATCCGAAAACATCTGGATGGTTATCCCCACGGCCCGATCACCCTGCATACCGAGGATGATTTTAAATTTATGGCTAAAATAGGCCGCATTGCGGCGGAGACACTTGATTTCATTGCTCCCCACGTCAGACCCGGCATTAGCACCGCCGAACTGGACAGAATGATCCATAAATTTATGACAGAACAGGGGACCGTACCCGCCACCGTTGGCTATCACGGCTATCAGCACGCCAGCTGCATCTCGGTCAATCATGTGGCGGTTCATGGCATCCCGAGTGCAACAAAAATTATTAAAAACGGTGATATTATCAATATTGATGTGACCCCACGCCTTGATGGACCGGACCACTGGCACGGAGACACCAGCCGCATGTATATGGTCGGCGATAAAATCCCCATAAAAGCCCGCCGCCTGATCGAGGCCACGGAAAAATCTCTGGCCGCCGGAATAACCGCCGCACAACCCGGCAACCTGCTCGGTGATATTGGCATCGCCTGTGGACAGGTCGCCAAAGATTACGGCTACAGCATCGCCACCGACTTCTGCGGCCACGGCATCGGGCTTACATTCCATGACAACCCGGAAGTGATCCATGTGGAGCCGGAAGACATGGGACCAACCCTGCTACCCGGCATGATATTCACCATCGAACCGATCCTGAACATCGGCGGCCATGAGGTAAAAACGCTCGCCGATGGCTGGACAACCGTCACCCGCGATCGGAAGTTAAGCGCCCAGGCCGAGCATACGGTTGGGATAACGGAAGATGGACTGGTGATATTTACGGAGTCAGGAAGGGCTAATTGACAGTCCGTTTCTGCCAGAAAAGTACCTACTCATATTAACCAGATTTATTAATAAGGGTTCACCATATTGGAAATTTTCAACTTAATTTTCGAGTATTTTTCAACGAGTTTTGCCAGTTTCAACATGCGCGGAGCAGCAAAATAAAGCTGTGTATTATGTGAGTTAAAAATTTGCCCATTCTCGAATTTAATAACAATGTCGGAATTATTCACAACGTCACCATTTGGTGCAATTGAATTTGAATAAATCGTAACTTCTGTAGCATGACTCAGATCAAAAGTGGTTTTCTCAAGTTCCAGATAGGGTAAATGAGAAAAGTTGCTCCCCTCAATGCTAACATGTACCAAAGATGCCATTATCAAACCAATGATAGATAGTATTTGAAGAGGACGTAACAATCTTTTCTGCATCTTGATTGGATCTATTTTATATTGAAGAGCCTTAAATAAAGCATACCTTCGATACGCCATACCCCCATATTTCATCCCCCTCTTGCGACATAAGTTCATGCTGAAATAGATAGAAATTCCTAGCATTGGAAAGACTGATACCGGATGTGCAACCCAAAGAAAGGTCAAACTAGTTCTATTCAATAGGGGATCTATCAGCCAAACATGAACCCCAATCAAGCCAAACATCAAAGAAAAGAACAAACCAAAAAAGGAAATCGTCCATAGAAAACCAAATTTAACTCCCCAGTTATCCCACCTCTTTTTTTGAATTTTTTCATTCAAATCAGTAAGCTTGGGGTGGGGTAATTTGCAGCTATAGGCAACCAATATCGTTGCTGGAACCGCCAACATACCACCAAGTAAACCAGAGTTGATTGATCCTATATAATCCATTATGGAATCCACTTTATATCACTATAATTTGTGTTCTAATATTTAATATTTTCTATTCACTCCAATGTCTGCATTGGGTGTTCTAGGACATACAAGTCATTTAAAACTAACTTTCTGCTGCTCATCGCCCTTGACAAAGATATTAGTGCGGATATTTTCGTTCCACTCTACATTAACTGTATTTTTCTGATCATCAAACAATTCCATGAACAGGCGGTTGATGATGGTCAGCTCGGACGGCTCATCGGGCAGGGGGGCTTCCTGATAGACATGGACTGTGTCGGTTTCATATTCCATGGCAATCCATGTCAGGATAAGGAGTTTGCCCTGCCCGTCAAACAGGGCAAAGCTGTCCTCGATAGAATCTCTCAAAATTGGCTCGATTTCCGCGTCAGTCAAACTTGAAGCATTGCCCAGTTTTGAGCGCAACAAGTCCTCCACATCATGGGTGACAAGGCGGTGAGTGATTTCAATAGTCTTGGTCTTATCCCGCAGATCAATCTGGGTGAATGCAGCATAAAAACGATGGGCGCGGCTCACCTGAACCACGCACATCACACATATTACGACAACTGTTAAAGATTTAAGAAAAAATCTCATTTCTAGAATTATTAATCCTTCTTCTTGTCGTCATCGCTTTTCAGCTTGGTTTCAAATTCCTTCATCATATCGCGGGACTTTTTGCGCTTGATCAGCTCAATACGGGATTTCTCTATACGGCGGGGAAAATGATTATTAGCCATATTGATGTCTGCTGTTTCCCAGTGCGGGTCAACGGTCACAGATTTGACCGTCTTATCCGTGATCAGCATACGGGTGACTTTATGCGAATTCTTGCGCCAGATTTCCGCATTCAGACGTATTTCTTCGGTGCTGTCATCCTCATACGTCACTTCAAGGAATATGGGCATCACCAGCCCGCCCTTGTTGCTAAAATCCATCAGGTAAATGTTGGATTTCTCGGTGAGCAGTTTTTTCTGCCAGTCCTTCAGACCTTTGACCAGACTATTATATTTATTACGCTGTTTATTGGTGACGCTATATCGATCATTCTCGTTATAGAAATCGAGAAGTTCAGGAAAACGGTCGGTTCTTTTTTGCAGGTCTTTGTCTGCCTCACGGTCTGGCGTCAAGCCTCTTTCCTTTGATTTGTCTCGTTTAAAAGGCTCTTCGACCTCAGGGTCTTTTGTGTTGACATTAAACAGGCGCACATTGTCCAGCGAAATATCAACATTATCGGTGGTATAAAACCAGCCACGCCAGAACCAGTCCAGATCAACCCCGCTGGCATCCTCCATGGTGCGGAACAGGTCAGTCGGTGTCGGGCGTTTGAATTTCCAGCGTCTTGAATATTCCCGGAAGGCAAAATCAAATAATTCCCGACCCATGACAGATTCCCGCAATATTCTAAGTGCGATGGCTGGCTTACCATAAGCATTATTGCCAAATTGCAGAATAGATTCGCTGTTGGTCATGATTGGCACCTGCTTGGTGCTTTTCATATAATTCACAATCTGATAGGGCTCCGCACGGCGCGTTGGGTAATCTTTTTCCCATTCTTCTTCAGCCAGATTTTGCAGGAATGTATTCAGTCCCTCATCCATCCACGTCCATTGTCTTTCATCGGAGTTAACGATCATGGGGAAATAATTATGGCCTACTTCGTGGATAATAACTGAAATCAGGCCATATTTTGTCCGGCGGCTATAGGTTTTCTTGCCGGTTTTCTTATCTTTGGTCGGGCGCGGGCCATTGAAGCAGATCATGGGGTATTCCATGCCACCCACCGGGCCATTAATGGACTGAGCCACGGGATAGGGGTAGACAAGGGAATATCTATTATAAACTTCCAGTGTATGAATGATCGCCTGGGTCGAATATTTTTCCCAGATCGGGTTGCCTTCTTCGGGGAAAAAGGACATGGCCATCACGGTCTTGCCATTTTCCGGCTGATAATAGCCCTGGGCATCCCACAGAAACTTGCGCGAAGAGGCAAAGGCAAAATCACGGACATTAGAGGCAGTAAAACGCCAAGTGCTGGTGGTTTTAGCCCGATGTTTCAGTTTCGCGTCCGCTTCTTCGGTGGTGACAATCATCACCGGCGTTTTCGCGATCCTGGCTTCCTTAAGGCGATCGCGCTGTACTGTGGTCAAGACATCTTTGGGATTTTGCAGCACACCGGTGGCGGAGACAATATGATCCGCAGGTACGGTGATCGAGACATCATAATCACCAAATTCAAGGGTGAATTCGCCGTTACCCAGAAACTGTTTATTGGTCCAGCCATCATAATCGGAATAGGCCGCCATGCGGGGAAACCACTGGGCTATTTCATAAATATAATTGTCATCATCCTTGAAATATTCTTTGCCGCCACGGGCACGGATGATTTTTGCATCCAGAATATTATAAGACCAATCAATGGCAAAATTCAGCTTTTGACCGGGGCGCAAAGGCGACGGCAGGTCAATACGCATCATGGTATCATTAATAATATATTTTAGGTCAGCCCCGCCGCTGTCGGTCACCGCAGATATTTTATAACCGCCATCATAGGTTTTTTCATACATCTTCTGACGTAGAACAGCATAACCCGTTTTTGATTTGCCATCGGCGAAATTTGTTTTGCGCTGTCCTGACTCATGGGCAAAACGATTCTGGTCAAGCTGTATCCACAGATAACGCAGGGTATCCGGGGAATTATTGTGATATTTAATCTTTGCCGCACCGATGATGCGTTGTTTTTCATCATCCAGTGTCACATCAATGACATAGTCGGCTTGTTGCTGCCAGTATTTATGGCCCGGGGCGCCGGATGCGGTGCGGTAAACATTAGGGGTTGGCAGAACTTCGTCACTTAACTGACGAAATTTATCATTCAGTTGTTCAACGGTTTGCGCGTTTACAGAAGTCGTAAAAAACGAAGTAAAAAATGCAATTACCCCAATCAGAAAATATTTTTTCATTATGTTATATCCCGGATCTTATTATAATTTGATAAAATAGTTGGCCATGTTATCGCCAAAACCCATATTAATCAAGGCCTACCAAATGATTGAGTGGTCCCGTGCCCTGACCAAAACCGGGGGCTTGCAAAATGGCTTTATGGACGTATTTATGGGCTCGGCCTACCGCATCACATAAGCCCATTCCCTGCCCAATCCCGGTTGCTATAGCAGAGGCCAGAGTGCAGCCGGTTCCATGGGTATTGCTTGTGGAAATCAAGGGGCTTGAAAATTCATAGTCATCATCCTCAGTAATCAACACATCGGTCAGAATATCGCCTGACAGATGACCACCCTTGATCAGAACAGCCTGAGCGCCCATCGCGCGTAATTTCTGTCCAGCCCGCTTCATATCATCAATGGAATGAATGTCGTCCATTCCCGCAAGCAATGCCGCTTCTGCCAGATTAGGGGTCAACAGATCAGTCAAAGGAAAAATATCCGCAATCAGGATCTCGATGCCGTTTTTCTCCAATAGCCTGTGACCACTGGTGGCCAGAATGACCGGATCAACAATCAGGGCAAGATCACTATGGTCAGCCAATATCTGCCCGAGGCTACTCACTATTTCTGCCGATCCCAACATTCCTAGCTTTATGGCATCGGGCCTAATATCCTTTAGCACCGCTGTCACCTGTGCCGCCACAATATCTGCGGCCACAGGATGTACGTCATACACTTTCTGAGCATTCTGAACAGTAAGGGCTGTTATCGCCGCCATAGCATATGCGCCCAGAGCAGATATGGTCTTGATGTCGGCCTGAATGCCAGCACCCCCGCTGGGATCAGACCCGGCGATGGTAAAAATTTTTCCATTCATATGTGAATTTATGGCCTAGGTTGACAATTGTTCGACTGAACTGACAATATCATCCACCACAGCGGTAATCAACTTGTCATCCTGGCCTTCTGCCATCACTCTGATCAAGGGCTCGGTTCCGGATTTGCGGATTACCACACGGCCACAGCCGTTCAGCCGGTTTTCACCCTCGACAATAGCCGCTTTAACGCTGGCCTGAGTCAAAGGGTCCGAGTCAGGTTCGTAACGGACATTTTTCAGCAATTGAGGATAGGCGGTAAACAGATTGCAAATTTCACTGACCTTTTTTCCGGTCGAAACCTGAACTGATAATATCTGCAATGCCGCAATCAGGCCGTCTCCGGTTGTGGCAAAATCACTCATCACAATATGGCCTGACTGCTCACCGCCCAAATTCAGGTTCTGCTCGCGCATGGCTTCCACCACATAGCGGTCACCTACCTGAGTACGGATCAGATCAAGCCCGATGGATTCCAGATATTTTTCAAGGCCGAGATTAGACATAATCGTGGTCACCACAGCATTACCGCTCAGTTTCCCTGTCTGTTTCATGTTAGTTGCGACGGTCGCCATAAGCTGATCACCATCAATGATCCGGCCCTTTTCATCACAGATAATCAGGCGGTCCGCATCACCGTCCAGTGCAATGCCAATGTCGGCGTTATGAAGCACCACATTATCACAAATCAGCTCCGGAAAGGTGGAACCACAATTATCATTAATATTAGTACCATTCGGATTAACGCCTATTGGTATAACTTCAGCCCCCAATTCCCATAAAACTTCTGGAGCAGATCTGTAAGCCGCACCATTGGCACAGTCGACAACAATTTTCAAGCCATCCAGCCGTTGATGTTTTGGAAAAGTATTCTTGGCAAATTCCATATAACGACCCACGGCATTTTTCAACCGCTGTGCCCGGCCCAGCTTGGCAGACGGCACCAGATTATCGGCATAACCATTATCCATGCGCCGTTCAATTTCCATTTCAATGGCATCGGATAATTTATAACCATCAGGGCCAAATAATTTCAAACCATTATCACAAAAGGGATTATGTGATGCGGTAATCATTACCCCGAGATCTGCGCGAAGTGAATGGGTCAGCATGGCCACCGCCGGTGTTGGCATGGGCCCAACCATAATCACATCCATGCCCATGGAAATAAAGCCGGACGCCAGTGCAGGTTCCAGCATATAGCCTGAAAGTCGGGTATCTTTTCCGATGACAACTCTGTGGGTGTGATCACCCCGGATAAAATGCTTTGCCGCCGCCATGCCCACGCGCATGGCAACTTCTGCAGTCATATTCCCCTCGTTCGCTGTGCCTCGAATACCGTCCGTACCAAAATATTTCCGTGTCATGGTTTTTGCTTTTTATTTTTATATCAATTATTTAATCATTATCATCCAGATGTTAATACATGCTGAACAGAGACAATAAAACACGCGAATTATGTTTGTTGTGAGGCAACAATGTTAATTCCCCAATGCAACCCACGCATCCCGTGCCTGTCGGCTTTCTTTTACATCATGAACCCGCAATATCTGAACCCCCTGATCATAGCCCATTTGTCCAAAAGCCAGTGATCCGGCAAGCCGTTCATCCGTATTCTTCTCAGCCGTAATATGGCCGATGAAGCTCTTTCTGGAAACACCCAGAAGCAAAGGTACCCCCAGCCCATGAAACAAAGACAGACTGGTCATTAATGCTATATTATGTTCAACCGTCTTACCAAAGCCAATGCCCGGATCAATGATCAGCCGTTCACGGTCTATGCCTGTATTCTGGCATATTTCCAGCCGTTTTTCCAGATAATCATAAACATCAAGCACGACATCATCATACTGCGGGTTATCCTGCATATTATCAGGATTATTCTGGGCATGCATGAGGATGACCGGGCAATTTACTTCCGCCGCATAGGCTGGCGCACGATCATCATGGCCGAGGGCACTGACATCATTTATGATACTGGCTCCGGCCTTCATGGCACATGCCATCACTTGCTGGTTTCGGGTATCAATGGAAATGGGGACAGAAATATCTGACAGTCCCGCAATGACCGGAATCACCCGGTCCAGTTCCTGCTCAATGGTAACTTTGGCCGCGCCGGGTCTGGTAGATTCACCGCCTATATCAATTAAATCAGCGCCTGCCTCAACCAGTTTTCGGGCATGGGCGATGGCCTCATCCGTTTGTGCGTAACGGCCGCCGTCAGAAAAACTGTCTGGTGTCACATTGACTATACCCTGAAGCAGTGGCCGCTGCCACATCAGGGAGCCCCTTGGAGCACGAACCTCACTTATATTAATGAGCTGGGTTGATATTTCTTCCTGCTGAAAAGAGGTCAATTCCCTGATATATTTATCAAGCCTGAATATGGGGACCAGTTCTTCTGCCCGTCGGGTGCGACCATCGCGGAATATAATTTTGATCATGGTGAAGGCAGAGGGGCCACCGACCAGCCAGCGGGCATGACCCGCCTTTACAGCATCAGAAGCAACACAGCCCCTGAGTATTCCCAGAGGCTGCGCGTAAATTTTATTGTCGACGGGTCCGTGCATAAGGTCGTAACCTCATAAAATGATTAATTTTCAGGAACCGGGTCAGAGCCGAAACTCCCCCCCTTATCATCGTCAGGCTTGCTGCCTGCACTTGGAACAGACCCCGCATTCGGGGTGTCGTCAGAACTATCATCTCCGAACAGGTCTTTATGAATTTCCTTGCCCGCGATAATATTATCAATATCATCACCAGTCAGGGTCTCATATTCCAACAGCGCATTACCGAGCTTATCCAGTAAATCCCTATGATCGGTACATATTTTATGGGCCCGGGCATAGCTTCCATCAACAATTTCACGAACTTCCTGATCAATAAGTTTTGCTGTCTCATCTGAAATATCATGGCTGCGAGATACTGAATGCCCAAGGAATACTTCTTCCTGATTATCGCCATATTGCAACATACCGAGCTTGTCACTCATACCCCATTTGGTAACCATAGCCCGAGCTAGTCTGGTGGCACTGGCAATATCACCAGAAGCACCGGATGACACTTTATCATAGCCAAAACATATTTCCTCTGCTACGCGACCACCCATAGACACGGCAAGATCATCATGCATTTTATCACGGGCATAGGAATAGCTGTCTTTTTCCGGCAACCGCATCACCATACCCAGTGCCCGACCGCGCGGAATGATAGTTGCCTTGTGAATGGGGTCTGATGCCGGGCATTTTGCCGCGACCAAAGCGTGGCCAGCTTCATGGAAAGCAGTCATGCGTTTTTCTTCTTCTGTCATCACCATGGAACGGCGTTCCGCCCCCATCATGACTTTGTCTTTAGCTTCTTCAAAGTCATCCATAGTGATGACCCGCTTACCTTTACGGGCCGCAAGCAAAGCACCTTCATTAATCAGATTGGCAAGATCAGCGCCGGAAAAACCGGGGGTGCCCCTTGCAAGAACCCGAACATCCACGTCTGCCGCCAGTTTTGGAGTCTTTTTAATATGAACTTTGAGGATTTTCTCCCGCCCGATAATATCAGGCATCGGCACCACAACCTGACGGTCAAAACGACCAGGGCGCAATAGTGCAGGGTCCAGCACGTCCGGGCGGTTGGTTGCCGCCACTAAGATAACGCCCTCATTTGATTCAAACCCGTCCATTTCAACAAGCAGCTGATTGAGCGTCTGTTCCCGCTCATCATTGCCACCGCCAAGGCCCGCACCACGATGCCGGCCAACGGCATCAATCTCATCGATGAAGATAATGCAGGGCGCATTCCTTTTAGCCTGTTCAAACATGTCACGAACCCGGCTGGCTCCTACGCCGACAAACATTTCAACAAAATCTGAGCCGGAAATAGTGAAGAAAGGCACGTTAGCCTCGCCAGCAATCGCCCGGGCCAGTAAGGTTTTACCAGTACCGGGTGGGCCGACAAGCAAAGCACCTTTTGGAATTTTGCCGCCGAGCCGTTCAAATTTCTGCGGGTCTTGCAAAAATTCAACAATTTCTTCCAGTTCTTCCTTGGCTTCATCAATACCTGCCACATCATCAAAAGTGACCCGGCCATGTGATTCATTGAGCAATTTCGCCTTGGACTTGCCAAAGCCCATGGCCTTATTGCCACCACCCTGCATCTGGCGCATGAAGAAAATCCATACCCCGATCAAAACAATCATCGGCAACCAGCCGAGGAAAACATTCAGAAATGAGCCCTGTTCTTCCGGAGTAGAGGTAATAACCACCCCTTTGGCCCGCAAGTCGTTAACGAGGTTCGGATATTCCGGCGCATGGGTATGAAAATTACCATTGGCCCCGGCCCCATATTCACCAACAATATCATTGCCCTGAATTGTGACTTTTACGACCTGACCGGATTCCACCCGATCAAGAAAAGTGGAAAAATCAATTTCCGCCTGTGCGCTCTGACGCTCTCCGCCATTCAGGGCGGAATAAAGGGTCAACAGCAGGATTATGATTATCGCCCATAATGCAATATTACGTCCCATATTTCGCGTATCTTTCAATTGTCACTGTTATCACTCATAAATAGGCCTTTTTGAGGTTCAAACAAGCCAATAGCAGCATTATTTTTGCATTTTATCCACATTTCAGCATTTTGCAGCTAAAACATTGACAAAAGATTACTTAAATATGGCCTTAAAGCCTGTTTTCTCAAAGCCCGGTATAAAATCCGGCAACATCACTCTACCATCATCTGAAACAATACACGGCAGACTGTCCCTGATAGTTTTACCCGGTTTTGGATTTGCTAACGCCGGATTTTCCTGACACACTGTCTGCCACTGTGTGTCTTCCAGCTTTTTCAAGATACCCGCTGTCGCATGATTTTCAATAAGAAAACGCCCATCCCATAATATTTTCATGTCTGCTTCAAGATCGATGACATCTTCTATAGCTGCACTTTCCCGGCTGATCATGATCCGCTGGTTCCGTAACGGTGAAATCATACATCCTGCCAAAGTCTGACCGGGAAAATCTGACCCCTTCAATCTGTCATACAGGGCTTCGAGCTTATTCATGCGCGGGACATATTTGCTACCACTGACCCTGCGTATTAGTGACGCAAGACAGCGCAGGGCGATCTCCTCATGGGCTGAATGTAGGGGGAATAACTTTACCTCGGCATATCCTTCCGGGAAAAAAGTCACTGACTGCTGTATCAAATCCTCCGTTAAAAACTGCAACAGGGATCGTACCCGCTCCATTCTTGCTGCCGTTCGGGCCATCCGTTCTTCGTCCAGACCTTCAATATCATTTTCCTGCAACAGATTTCGCACCTTGATCCGCATAAAGGCTTCATTGTGATTGCTGGGGTCTTCTATCCATGGCTGATCCCGCTGCCGCAAAGTCGCTTCAAGACGAGCCTTAGCCACTGAAAGCAGTGGCCGGCAGAGGGTAATATCCCCTGTCGGTAAAAGATGCGGAAAATCAGTCTGGGCTTTCATGGCAGACAGGCCGTCAATACCACTGCCGCGAAACAGACGGATCAGGAAAGTTTCCGCCTGATCCCCCTGATGATGGGCAAGGAATAGCCGGGAGATATTATTACTCTGACACCAGTCTCCCATCAGACGGTAACGGGCCATTCGGGCCTGATCCTGAATATTGCTGTTGGGTTTATCCCCCTGCCATTTGAGAATCACATGGGAAATATGCTGTTTTTTGAGCCACTTTCCCACCTGAATGGCTTCATCAGTGGCCTCTTCGCGCAAGCCATGATCAACTGTCACCGCGGTCAGGGAAATTTCATGCGCCCGACAATATTCACCTAGCATCACAGTCAGAGCCATACTATCAGCACCGCCTGACACCGCCACTGCGATCCTCTCTCTCGGCGCAGGCTTCATGGCCAGCAGCAGATCAGAAAATTCATCATATGTGAGGTCTGTATCCATCAGGGCATTACTGGCAACTGGCCCGTTTCTCTTCAGGTGGGCGTTTGTTCTTGCTTTCCATACTGTCCGGGAAACGCGATGCCAGTTCACGGTAGGCATCACAGGCATCCTTCTTTTCCCCCATGGCATTCAGCGACATGCCAATTTTCAACAAAAAAGCCGGAGATTTAGGACTCTGGGGATAGTTATTATAGCCTTCCAGAAATGCCCGTGTGGCTTTGGTGTACATCTTACGCACGTAATAGGTCTGCCCCAGCCAATATTGGGCATTACCAGCCAGGTCCGCTTCTGGATAGCGTTTGAGAAATTCGGCAAGTGCGCCCTCGGCCTTGGCATATTGTCCTTTGGTCACCAGTTTTTGGGCATAGCTATACTGCTGTTCCTGTGATCCGGCGGGCAGAATATCTTCAACTGTTGTATCCGGCGTAACCTCAGGCTTTATGATATTTGAACCTGCTGACCCTGATTTTTCCAGCTCATTCAGACGAAATTCATAATCACGGGCCATGACTTCCAACTGCTGCTTGATTTTATTGGTCTGATAATTACCTTCTTCGATGCGACCGGTAAGCTGTCGAAGCTGCGATTCCAGCTGAGAAAGTCGGGCATCAATATCCGCTAACCTGACACTCCCACCTGCTTCAGGTTCTGCTAATGGCTCCTCCTTGAATAATTTACTTCCTGACTTAAAAACCTTCCTTTGCACAGCCTTCAACTGTTTTTCGATATTCTCCAGCCGTTTTTGTGTTGACTGGGCATAAGACGATATGGGCAGCATTACTGCCATAACCACAATCAAGATGATCGCAGGGCTAAAGATATTTTTTCTTCTCATAAAAAGCTCCAGATCGTAAATTCAAAAAAATACCCGCGCAGCCATGAAAGACGCGCGGGTATTCTGTAAGTCTAAGAATATTAATTTACGCGGGTGTAACCACGGCGATTTTGTGACCATGAAGATTCACCAGAACCGGTTACAGCAGGGCGTTCCTTGCCATAGCTTACCGTGTGAATACGTGATGGATCAACACCTAGTGCCACCAGATAATTCTTCACAGAATTTGCCCGCCTGTCACCAAGGGCCAGGTTATATTCCCGTGTGCCCCGCTCGTCACAATGGCCTTCGACTGTTACTTTGACAGAAGCATGAGCCACCAGCCATGCCGCCTGTGTCTGCAAACCGGAACGGCCATCGGCGGTCAGATCATAACGGTCATAACCAAAATAGACCAGCGCCCCACCAGAAGCAGCATCAAGAGATTCCTGTGTATCGGGATCTTCCATCATGGGTTCAGTCGTAACATCCTCTGTTGGTTCAGCAACAACAGGCTCTTGTGTTTCGACAACAGGATCTGTCGGTGTATCAGGTACAGTACCTGTATTCGAATTCGCACAAGCGTTTAAAAGCAGGACAGCCCCGATGAGTGCCCAGTATTTTACGCCATTCATTTTTTCCAGCATTTAGTGGTCCTTCCACGTTACTTAATATATTTTTGTCCAACCGATGAAATGCCATTCCCCGTAAGAATTGGCGGTTGCCTGTTTACAATCTAATAATGAACTATACAGCAATCCGATGGAACTATAACAGAATCATTTATCTAATCAAGGGGGACCATGCAGGATCTGACGCATCAAGTGGCGTAATCATCTGCCTCTCATTATATCCGGTCAGATCGACGGTCCATAATTGTGTCTCTCCGCCGCGCCCACGGCTGTCATAGGGCTGCTGGCGGAAGTACATAATCACCCGTCCATTGGGTGTCCATGTCGGCCCTTCATCAAGGTAACTCTCGGATAGAAGCCGCTCGCCACTGCCATCCGGGCGCATCACCCCAATATAAAATTTTCCCCGATACTGCCTTGTAAAGGCTATCAGATCTCCTCTTGGTGACCAGACGGGTGTGCTGTAACGGCCTTTGCCAAAACTGATGCGCTTGATATTCTTGCCATCTGCATCCATGACATAGATCTGCTGACTGCCGCCACGGTCCGAATTAAATGTAACATAGCGCGAATCAGGTGAATAGCTGGGCGAAGTATCGATGGCGGTATGGCTGGTCAGACGCTGAATTCTACGTGTGGTGAGTTCCATGACATAAATATCTGAATTGCCTTTGAAGGCCTGAGACATGATCACCTTGTTACCATCGGGAGAAAAGCGCGGGGCAAAGGTCATGCCGGGAAAGTCGCCGAGAATTTCCTGCTTGCCGCTGTCAATATTATAAAGATAGACCCTCGGGTTATCATCAAAATAGGACAGATAGGTAATTTCCTGTGCCGTTGGTGAGAACCGTGGCGTCAGTACAAGATTCTTGCCATTGGTCAGGAACACATGATTATGGCCGTCTTGATCCATTATCGCAAGACGCTTTACCCTCGCCGTCGCCGGGCCGCTTTCTGAAATATAAACCACCCGGGTATCAAAATACCCACTCTCCCCGGTCAACCGCTTATAGATGGCATCAGAGATAAGATGAGCAATGCGTCGCCAGTTTTTTGGTGATGTAAAATACCGCAGTCCGGTCAATTGATTACTGCCCAGAACATCCCAAAGTCTGAATTCCACTTTCAGTCGCCCATCTTCCTGCAAAGAAATCGAGCCATTCATAAGAGCTTGCGCTCCGATGGCTTTCCAGTTGTTAAAATTCGGGTTTCGTAACGTTGTCAGCGGATTTGCCGACTTGATAAAGGCCGCACTGTCCACCATCTGAAACAGACCGGAACGGGTCAGATCCGCCTTAACCACAAGGGCGATACGCTGGCCATAGTTCTTAACCGATCCACCAGATATAATATCACTTTCATTTCCAATCAGATCAGTGATGGCTATGGGCAAAGGGTCCGCATGACCCCGGTTGACATCAACAACAATTTTTGCATTTACAACGGGAACAGCCACAGCAATACCTGCCATGATCAATATCAATATTTTACACAACCTCACGCGTATCTCCATATATTTCATTGTTAGCTACTCAGTATATGTTCAGGGTCAAAAATTATTTCCATATCCCGCCACAGGTCATATTGAGCCTTGGGCAGGAAATCATAAGGCGCACATTTACGCACTGCCCTAAGCGCACTTTCCGCAGCGGTTCGGTAAAATTCCTGACCCGGTGAATTCATCCGCCCACTATCCACAACCTTTGGTGATCCAATTAATTCTCCTTCGGGGCTCAGGCGAAACCTGATTGTCACCCGCAGGCCCTCTGCCCCCTTGGCCCCAGCCGGAATATTCCAGCACTGATTGTCATAGATATGCTTGTCAATGGCATCAATGAGACTAAGGGTCTGCTGCTGTATATCAATGGTGCTGATTACTTTTTCCTTGCCGTAGTCCCTGTCTTTCAACTTTTCCAGTATATCCGGCTCTGATTGTTCCCGCTTATCCAGAAGCACGGCAAGTTTGCCGGCATTAAACCGGCGCGGTTTAGTTTTGGGCGTGATCCTTGGTGCGCGCTTGGACGTCACTTTTGTTGGCTTCTTGATCGTGGTTTTCTTTTTTGGTTTCGGTTTTGACTTCATATCCGGCAGGGGCATGGTGGAGGCCAGTTTTGGCGGCTCCGGCGGCATTTCCACCTTACGCTCCGGTGATTTTTTATTTGGCTTCTTGATTATGGGGTCTGGTTTTTTTTCCTGAGTGCGTAATTTTGTCACATCACCAATCTTGATCACCTCTATGGGGATAACTTTCATGATGTCTGGTCTGTCGGGTCTGAGCATTGGCAGGGCGACCATTCCCGACGCCATCACAACGAAATGGAAAATAACCGATATGATGACTGCATCACGCAATTTTATCTATTCTCCGTATCTGTCACAAGGGCAACTCTTGAAAATCCGGCACCATTCATACGCCCCATCACTTTCATAACCACGCCATAATCAACGGTCCTGTCGCCATGAATATATATCCTTCCGTCCTTGCGTCCGGCAAATATTACTTTCAGTCGCGGCACCAATTCGGCCAGATCTATGGCTTCATCCTGAAGATAAAGCTGACCATCTTTGGCAATGGTAATGGACAGGGGTTTAGTATTTTCCGGCAAAGCCTTGGCCGCTGAATTTGGCAAATCTATGGGAATACCAACTGTCAGCAACGGGGCGGCAACCATAAAAACCACCAGCAACACCAGCATCACATCGACACAGGGGGTCACATTAATTTCACTCATAGGCTTATGCCGGCGGCTGGAGCCGATGAATTTATGTCCACCGTGCATCTGCATCAATGATGCTCCTCATCCAGTTGGCGGGACAGGATGGTACCAAACTCATCAGCAAATCCCTCCAACCGGTTGGCATAACGTCCAAGCTCATTGCTGATCTTGTTATAGGCCACCACCGCAGGCACCGCTGCCACCAATCCCATAGCCGTGGCAAACAGGGCCTCGGCAATACCGGGGGCAACAACGGCAAGGGATGAATTATGGGTCAGGGCAATTTGCTCAAAAGCATTCATAATCCCCCAAACTGTGCCGAAAAGCCCAACAAATGGTGCCGTAGACCCCACAGTAGCAAGGAAGCTCAGATAGTTTTCCAGTCGTTCCATTTCCCGGCTGACCGTCACCCGCATGACCCGGTATATTCTATCCTGAAGGCCCATACCCAGCTTGCTGACCCCCCGACCACCCACTGACCGCTGCCATTCCCGCATGGCGGCAACAAAAAGCGCGGCCATGGGATGATCCGGATTTTTCTTGACCCGAGCGTAGAGATCCTCCAGCGAATTGCCGGACCAGAATTCAGCATCAAACTTGTCTGCCTGTGCGATGACGCGGCGGATGCGCTTGCTTTTGTCAAAGATAATCGCCCAACACCACAGGGAAGACCCAAGTAACACCAGCATCACCAGCTGCACAATCCAGTCAGCCTGAGAGAACATTCCCCAAAGGGAAAAATCCGGTATATCACTGCCCAGATCAATGATATCGACTGCATTTCCAACTGTATCTTCCTGCATTGCTGTCCCTATTCCTAAATCAGTTTTTGGCTTTAAGTAAATTTTTGGATAATTTTGTTGGGTAGTCGCGCGGGTTTATCCTGAGCATTCAGGGCCGCAACCCTGACAATACCCTTGGCCAGCATTTCACCTGCCCTGCATACTTCCTGTGCCATCATCAGGCTCGCCCTGCCCAATTGAGCAACTTTGGTATGGACGGTAATCTCATCATTCAGTCTGGCTGAGTTCACATAATCAATTTCCGACCTGACAACGACGAACCTAATATCATCCGGCTTCAGAAATTCCAGCATTTTCCTTTGATCGATTCCGAGCATTGTCAGCATTTCCGATCGTCCCCGTTCCATATATTTCAAATAGTTAGCATAATATACTATGCCGCCAGCGTCCGTATCCTCGTAATAAACCCGCAGCGGCAGGATATGTATCCCATCCTTGATAATGCCAGAATGTGGCGAAAGTTCAGCCATTTCACTCATCCAGCAAATTCATTTGCGTTTTATCCTGATCTTTTGGAATAGTCACACCAATATGATCATACCCTTGCGGCGACAACATGCGTCCGCGCGGGGTCCGCTGCACCAGTCCGGTCTGGATTAGGTAAGGCTCGATAATCTCTTCAATAGCGTCCCGTGGTTCAGACAATGCCGCCGCCAGAGTTTCAATACCCACCGGCCCACCATTGTAATTTACCCCAATACATTTGAGATATTTATGATCCATGGAATCCAGACCACGCCCATCCACTTCCAGCCGGGTAAGGGCCTTATCCGCCACTTGGGCGTCGATGCCACCATCGGCCCGTACCAGCGCATAATCGGCAACCCGCCGCAACAATCGTCCGGCAATACGCGGCGTACCTCTTGCGCGCCGGGCAATTTCTCTGGCCCCGTCGCTGGTCATTTCTACACCCAGCACCCGCGCCGCACGCCTGACAATGGTTTCCAGATCTTCCGCAGAATAAAATTCCAGCCGAATGGGAATACCAAACCGGTCTCTGAGCGGGGTGGTCAGCAGGCCGGATCTTGTGGTCGCCCCGATGAGCGTGAACGGCGGCAGATCAATACGCACGGACCTGGCCGCCGGACCTTCGCCTATGATCAGGTCCAGATGATAATCCTCCATGGCCGGATAGAGTATTTCCTCCACCGCCGGATTAAGCCTGTGGATTTCATCAATGAACAGAATGTCATTTTCTTCCAGATTGGTCAGCAATGCCGCAAGATCACCAGCCTTGGATATAACCGGGCCAGAGGTCGCCCGAAAATTCACCCCAAGTTCCCGCGCCATAATCTGTGCCAAAGTGGTTTTGCCCAATCCGGGCGGGCCATAAAACAGCACATGATCCAGCGCAGTGTTGCGCATACGGGCGGCCTCGATAAAGATTTTCAGATTATCGCAGATTTTGCGCTGACCAATGAAGTCACTTAATCGCGTAGGCCGGATTGAAGTTTCCACCTCATCACCGTTTTTCTGCCCGCCGCTGATTTCGCGATTATCCTTCCCAGAATCTGTCCCGGAATCCATCCCAGTATCACTCATTGGCCAAGCTCCTTAAGCCCAAGACGGATCAGGTCTGAAACCCCGGCTTCACCTTCATATGAACGCGCCACGCCTGAGACTGCCATATAGGCCTCTGTCTGACGATAGCCCAGATTGACCAGAGCAGATACCGCATCCTGTTTGGCGGAATTGTCAGGCGCGGGTGCAGTGCCGCCCTTGGGCGGGGAAAATGACGTCGTGACGGCAAAATGCGCTACCTTGTCTTTTAATTCCGTAATAATCCGGGTAGCAAGTTTCGGGCCGACCCCTTTTGCCCGGCCCACCACCGTTTTATCCTGTGCGGCAATGGAATTTGATAATTCATCAATAGCCACAGACGAAAATATGGCCAGCGCGACTTTCGCGCCCACACCCTGCACGGTCTGTATCAGATTAAACCAGTCTTTTTCCATCTCAGAGGTAAAGCCAAACAGGTGAATGTGATCCTCGCGCACATGGGTTTCGATCATCAGCGTGACCGCCTCACCCTCGGATGGCAGGTTGCCCAAAGTGCGCCCGGAACAGAAAACCAGATAACCAACCCCGTTCACGTCAATGACACAATTGTCCTCGCCTATGGTATCCACAAGACCTTTCAGCTTGGCAATCATCAACGGCTTCCCCGGTATAATATCTGGGCACCGCCTCTGGTCGCACCTGAGGGGTCTTTGGTCACCGTTTCATGAAGTGTGCCGTGTCCGCCGCCGCTATGGGCATGACATATGGCCACAGCCAGCGCGTCCCCGGCATCCTCGCCGTTGATGGTCGCTTGGGGTAAAAGTATTTTCAGCATGGCCGCCACCTGCTCCTTGCCCGCATGACCAGAGCCAACGACGGTTTTTTTGATATGATTGGGCGAATATTCCGCCACACTAACCCCCGCCAGTGCCGGAACCAGAAGCGCAATACCCCGCGCCTGTCCCAGTTTCAGGGTCGAAGATGGGTTTTTATTGACAAAGGTTTCTTCTACCGCCGCTGAATGGGGCTCCCAGTCGCTCATCACCTGTTGCAGACCGTCAAAGAGCTGCATAAGTCTTTCTGCCAGACTGTAACTTCTATCGGAATAAACAACACCATTGGCAACATGAATAAGTCTGGACCCTTCAACATCGATGATGCCCCAGCCGGTTTTTTGCAAACCGGGGTCCAGGCCAATCAATCGCTGTTTTGTGGGCCTTCCTGTTGTCACGCGCTAAGCTGCTCCATTACCTGTTCTGAAATTTCATAGTTGCCGTAGATATTCTGCACATCATCAAGATCATCCAGAACATCAATCATTTTCAGTAATTTGCGGGCAGATTCCAAATCCACCTCGACAGGATTCTGCGGTTTCCAGATTAGCTTTGCGGATTTTGGCTCACTACCCACAGCCTCCGTCAGGGCCGCCGTCACGGTTTGCATGTCTTCCATGGCACAATAGATTTCATGGGTTTCATCATCTGAAACCACATCTTCTGCCCCTGCTTCCAATGCATTTTCAAACATATCATCAGCGGAAGATGCCTCAGCTTCAAATATGATCTCGCCTACTTTATCAAACTGAAACGCCACGCTCCCGGTTTCACCGAGGTTGCCGCCATTCTTGGCAAATGCTGTGCGAATGTCCGATGCCGCCCGGTTGCGGTTATCGGTCAGGCTTTCAACTATTATCGCCGTGCCGCCGGGGCCATAGCCCTCATAACGGATTTCGTCATAGCTTTCCGCATCGCCGCCCTGTGATTTATTAATGGCGCGCTGGATATTATCCTTAGGCATGGATTGGCCGCGGGCGGTTTGCACAGCCAGACGCAGACGCGGGTTGCTGTCCATATCCGGGCCACCCATCTTGGCAGCAACGGTTATTTCCTTGGATAATTTACTGAAAAGAGACGAGCGCTTTTTATCCTGTGCGCCCTTGCGGTACATAATATTCTTAAACTTGGAATGGCCTGCCATATGTCTGTTCCCAAAAAGCCCTGTTATCAGGTCCTTATATTGTAAAATAAGGTTCCAGACTGTGATAATACACTGATTGACGTTTGTGAACAGGGAATTGATTTTTTTGGGAAAAAATGCCTGTTTGAGATAAATGGTTCACACTGCGAATAACCGTAATCCATGGATTGGGAAAATAAATGGTAAGCCCCCTGCCTTAATTTATGTGTTTTTTATAATCCATTGAGCTATGTAATATCCGATAGATAGATACGCCGTCATTTGTAGGCTTATAAAAAATTACATGAGACACAACGTCCCATGCATATAAATTAGGTCTTACGTGGCTACAGTCCCTGCTCTGCTTATAATTTTCTGCTAAATTCTGAAAGGCGGTTACTATGTCGTTAATATATTGTTCAGCGCGTTTCATACCGAAATTCTCAACACTATAGACAAAGATTTTATCTAAATCTTTGTCAGCCGTTTTACGGACATAAAACCTATTATTGTGAGGCATTCACCTTGCTTTTCATCCGTGTTAAGAACTCTTCTTTAGACCAGTTTTCCATTGTAGGGCTATTTTCTGCTTCATCAATTAAATTTCTTAGTTGTTGTAGCTTAGATTCTGCGTTTTGTTCTTGGAGCAATCGCAGCCCTGCCCTTACAACTTCACTTTGATTTTGAAAATTGCCTATTTCTACTTGTCCCTCGATGAAGCTGCCAAGTTCTTCATTAGGTTGGAATGTAATTGTTCTGGACATTGCTTTACCTCATTATTGTAATACATATACTTACATAATAGTATTTTCTACTGATTTTTGCAAGGTAAATCAATTTACTCTGAGCCTAGAGGGGGAAATTGATACTCCGGCGGTCTGTGCCGGAGTATCAATTTAAAACTAAGCCGCAAGACTGATCTGTCTTCTGATGGCTATCATCATCAGGCAAGCCTCGGCCACCTCTTGTCCTTTCACCTTAAAGTGATCATAAAAGAATTCTTTATGATCCTTGCTTTCATGAAAATGATGCGGTGTAAGTACTGCAGAGAATACAGGTATTCCCGTATCCAGCTGGACACGCATTATGCCATCAATAACGGCAGACGAGACGAAGTCGTGTCGGTAGATACCACCATCCACGATTAATGCGGATGCTATGATGGCATGATATTGGCCTGAATTTGCCAAATCCTGCGCCAATAGGGGGATTTCCAATGCCCCCGGCACATCAAACGCATCAACATGACAGCATCCGTTTGACTGTTGTTTTATATAATTTAAACAGGATTGATAACATTGGCCAACGATGTCGGCATGCCATCCTGCTTTGATAAATGCGACCCGAAGAATTTCGGGGTTTTGTTGGGATAAATTATCCATGAGTTTGGTCCTTTTTATATAAAAACAGAACCAAGGCGCACGAAAACAGGGACGGTCCGCTAAACGCAATCCGTCTTTCACTTTCGTTCTCTACCATCCGGACTATGACCGTCGGCTTCGGAGTTTCACCGAATCTGCTGACCCTTTTATTGTTAATGACGATAAAAGGCGCTCGCGGGCTTGAAGCATATCACTCCTCACCGCCGGTGGGGAATTTCGCCCCGCCCTGAGAACAATCTTCACACCATGTGAAGACAAATGAACCATATCATATTATTTTGGGAAAACAAGAATGTGGCTTCTATAAAACCGGCATAGCCCCGTGCAGTCTTGCCCCCAGACGCAATGGCTCGATGCGTTTGGCGAGGCCGGTTTTGTCGTCGCTTTCCACGAATACACCGCACAGGGTCGCCTCCCCCAAGGCTGGGGCAAAACGGCCCGTGGAAATTTTGCGGGTGAAACGCTGTAAAGGCTCGGCCTTATCCATGCCGATCACGCTGTTATAATCACCGCACATACCCGCGTCCGTCTGGTAAGCCGTACCGCCGTCCAGAATTTGAGCGTCCGCTGTGGGTACATGGCTATGGGTACCAACAACAAGTGAGGCACGGCCATCACAGAAATGACCCATGGCCATTTTTTCCGATGTTGCCTCCCCATGAATATCCACCAGAATGAATTTCGCGCCACTGCCGAGGGGATATTTTTTTAGTTCTGCATCCACGGCCGCAAAGGGATCATCCAGCCCGCCCATAAAAACCTGCCCCATAACATTTATGACCAGAAGATTACGGCCCCGCGTATCCTGAACCATGACACTGCCCCGGCCCGGAGTACCCGCCGGATAATTTATCGGTCTGATCAGGCGCGGCTCGCTGGCGATATGGGTTTTGGTTTCTTTTTGATCCCAGACGTGGTTGCCCGTACTGATGACATCAACTCCGGCATCAAAAAATTCCCGGCATATTTTGGCAGTAATGCCAAATCCCGAAGCTGCATTTTCCCCGTTGATGACGACAAAGTCCAGTTTGAGCGCCTTCCGAAACTCGGGAATTTTCTCTATGGCAAGTGTGCGACCAGCGCGTCCGACAATATCACCTAAATATAATAATCTCACGGTCGGTAAACTTTCTTTTCTGTGACAATAATGTCAAGGGGCTGGTCATGTCCGGCTACGGGTATATGATCGCTTTTCTGACCATCAAAAGCAACACCGATTGCGGTAAAGTCATGACCTTTGTGGCGGTATTCCTCTAAAGTGCGATCATAATAGCCGCCGCCATAGCCCAACCTGTGGCCATTTTCATCAAAAGCAAGTAGCGGCACCAGAATAATATCCGGCATAACATTGAGCAGGCCCGAAAGCGGCTCCCTCGTGCCATAAGGCCCGTCCGTCAGTTCCCCGGTCAAGTCCCATTCCTTAAAGGCCAGATATTGATTTTTACCCGTAATGACCGGCAAAGCACAGCGGCACTGAATCGCATTCAGGGCTTTGAGGATAAACAGGCAATCAACTTCAGACTGGATCGGATAATATCCTGCGACAATATGCGGCTCATTGCTGCTCGCCTTGATACCGCGCTGAATTTCCCCGGCCATTTCCGGCAGACGTAATATACGGGATGTAATTAACCGGGCCGCCATATCATCATCTTGCGCAGGAAGATTCTCACGTATGGTTTTCATTTCCCGACGCAGAGCTGATTTTTTCTGTTTCATTTATTTCCAATATAAAAAGAGTGGCGGAACCGTCTCTGCCGTGCTTTACGTATTATCCTCCGGAACCTGTTAAAACAGGTGGGCGCCGTAATAACCGGACCACGGCCCGGACAGGGACAGCTCCCTTCGGAAAAATTATCGCCCCGGGGAGTAAGATAAAACACGCACAGGACAGAACCACCTCCCCCTATGTAGGACGACTTGCGGCTTTCAGCAATAGCCGAATTGGTTTTTCTGGCCTTGACCTCTGAACACAAAAAAAACCGGCGAGAATAATCCAGCCGGTTTTTGACGTAATATATTTTTCCAGAATCCTAATAGTTGTCATTTGGCTCCAGAATCTGCCGTCCACGATATTTTCCTGTACTCAGGTCAATATGATGACGACGACGCAATTCGCCACTTTCGTTATCTTCCACATAGGTATCGACGCTCAAGCTATCGTGTGAACGACGGTTACCACGGCGGTGTGGTGATATTTTCCTTTTAGGAACGGCCATTTTCTTATCCTAACTAAACTTTAATTCTGGATGTATGTCGATAATTTCAGCACCATCTCTGCCCTTGAAAATATGATTTAAAAGAGCCTGAATCTCAAAAACAGTGTGTTATCGTTAAATGACGGCCCATTGTCAAGCACTTCTTGACTATTAACGCGCCCTGTCATTATGCCGGGTGATAAACAATAAAAACACACCTAGCAAAACCACCACAGAAAGCAGCGGCATGTTAAGCAATAACGTGGCCAGATCACCCAAGAAACCTGGTAAAGAGCTATCAGCAGAGGAACCGCTACTGCTGGTCTGGCCCCCAACATTTCTATTCTGCCAGGCTTGTCGCAGGGTAATAAGATTGAGGGTGTGGCGCTCAACATATTTTATAATTTCATATATCAATATCAATACGGAAAAGGCACATAATCCAAATCCAAAATATCTTACTGCTATCATGTTATAACCTCTGTATTTGATAAAAAAATTATAACGCAATTCTTATATTTTGGCAAATTAGTAAAATAAAGCAAAATTATGGGAATTTAATAGGGTTGATGACTTGCATCCTTATTCAGGATAGGTATATTGCGCCATCAATCCTGTGGAAATGGAGAGGTGGCCGAGTGGTTTAAGGCGCACGCTTGGAAAGCGTGTATACTAGCGATAGTATCGAGGGTTCGAATCCCTTCCTCTCCTCCATTCTCATACCTAACCCCCTGTTATATAACAATACCCCTCTTAATGGAGGAGTAGTACTTATAATGAGTACACTTGGTAGTACACTTGGCTGTACACTGAGGTACCTATCATGAAAGGGGGCTTTCATCACACAGGTACACCTAAATTATATATAAAAGATAGTGTGTATTATTATCGTCGACAATTGTACGGACTGATTAATCAGCATCTCGGCATGAGGGAAATACGACGGTCGTTGAAAACTGGTAATGTTGAGGAAGCTCGATTAAGATGCGCTTATATTGATCTTAAGTATAAACATATCCTAGAGAGTGTTGAACCTATGTTATCCGATAACATCAGTCCTGAAGCAAAGGAAATTGCGAGAGATTACTTTAGAAGGGAACTCCAATCTTACCTTGATGAAATAGAATTAGGCCCTCATCTTGCCTCGGTGACCAAGAATAGGAAAGGATTTGATCCAGAATGGCAAGCATCCAAAGTTCCCAATTCCATAGATTCATTTAAAAAAATGACCATATCCAAGAAGTTTAGTCCAGATATTTGTTATCAAATTGATCAGAGTTTCGAGGATATAGGCCAAAAAATACCATCAAGGAACTCAAATGAATACATTATACTGGGGAGTTTGATTTGTAGAGCTCACGCAGAGGCATTACGAATTTATCACGCACACTTAACTGGGCAACACACTGAAACAACCCCTCAAGACCCTCTCTTCGTCCCCACACAGATTGCTGCTTACGCAAAGCAGACAATCGAACAAATTTCTTTATCCGAGGCTATTAACCGTCACAAATTATATAAGAAGGATGAAATCAAGCTTGGTACTAAAGAGGATTATCAAAGGGTCTATAATTGGATACTGGATTTGTTTGGCGAAGATAAAATACTTAATACAATAACCAAAGCTGACGTTCGTAATTTTAAAGACATGCTGACTCTTATGCCTAAAAATTATTCCAAGAAAAAAGGTTACAAAAAACTCACATTAAAAAAAGTAGTATTCAAAAGTAAACAAGACACAAATGTCGTTCGCAATAGTTTCAAGACATGCCAAAAATATTTATCCCTCGTAAAGGCGTTCTTTCAATGGGCTGTGGATGATGGGTATGTTGAGGCATCTCCGGCAACCAACATAAAGCTTGCCAAGAAAAAAGGAAACAAGTCTGGTAAAAAGAGAAGACCATTCTTGAGAAATGAGATAGACACGCTACTCCAATCACCTTTATTCACTGGCTACCAGAGCCCAACGAAGAGACATATCAAAGGAAAAATGAAAATA
>JAJFIP010000027.1 GCA_021774875.1 Emcibacter sp. | reverse complement strand
TATTATGCAGGCTGTTGTTCAGGGAACGGTTAAAGGCAAACAGCTGTTCATCAGTTAATTGCCCGACCAGCTCAGTAACGAGGTCTTTTTCTGCATTTAATTCATCCAGATTGCCCTGTGCGTCTGTTAAGGCCAGTTCTGCATCTGTTAAGGCCAGTTCTGCATCTTCCAGAGCCTGTTGTGCATCGGCAAGTTCCTGACTATCTGCCGGGGCAGCGGCAATGGCCTCATTGGCGCTGGTTATGGCATCATTTGCGGCAGTAATATCATCTTCTGCGGCTGCTATGGTATCTTCAGCATTTTTAATGGCCTGACTTTCATCAGCCATGAATGTTTCAATCAGAAGATCAGCGGAAGTAAATTTCCCATTTGAATCGTCTTCTGTCTGGGCAAAGGTCATATTCGACACCAGCATCAAGACGAGTAGAATGAAAATTGATTTCAGTGATGTAAATTTCATTATTCTTCCTTCTGTTAATGAACGCCTGTAAGTCTATGCTGCGCACCTTAAATCATAAATAAGGCAAAAATGGGCAATGTCGTGGCTATAAATATATCATGAAAATAATAATAATAGAAATTTGCCTGAATTGGCACAGGCTGTTATTGTACGCAAATACTTATTTAGGAGGACCATATGAGGTTTTTGATACGCTTGAATCTGACATTATTGGTCATGATTATTATGGTGTCCCCAATGGCACAAGCGGACGCTCTGGAAGGTGAAAAAATTTATCAGAAACATTGTGCAGTCTGTCACGGTGTTGAGCTTGAAGGTGGCATAGGCAGTAGTCTCGTTGATCATGTCTGGAATTATGGTTCGGATCCCGGATTTTTGTGGATGAATATCAGATACGGTATCCTCGATCTGGAAATGCCCGCCTGGAAAGACGTGTTAAGTGATGATGAGATTAAGTCAGTTGTCGGCTTTATTGTGGAACAGGACAAGAAGTCCACATTACCCACACCGCCTATCCTCAAACAGGTCACGACTGAACTTTACGGTCTCAAGCTGGAAGTGTTGGACGACAGTCTGGAAGAGCCATGGTCTATTGCTTTCATTGATAAGGACAAAGCCCTGGTAACCGATAAGGTCGGCAAGCTTTATCAGATGCTGAACGGTAAAATTCAGCCAGAATCTGTCGGGGGACTTCCTGCGGATATTACTAATATCGGTCAGGGTGGTTTGCTGGATGTGATGCTTGACCCGGACTTTGCTGAAAATGGCTGGGTCTATCTTTCTTATTCTCATGAACTGGAGAAAGCCAAAGATGAAAAGAGGGCCGGGGCCATGACCCGCATTATTCGCGGGCGAATAAAGGATAATAACTGGATTGACAGCCAGATATTATTTGAAGCAGAGCATGAATTTTATTCTGCAACCCGCCACCATTATGGCTCACGCATTGTTTTTGATGACGAAGGCTATCTGTATTTTTCTGTTGGTGACCGGGGGGCGAAAAAGCAGGCGCAGGATATAAAACGGCCTAATGGCAAAATCCACCGTATTCATAAAGAAGGCACTATTCCCAAAGATAATCCCTTTGTAAATCAACCAGATGCCATCCCGTCCATATACAGTTACGGCCATCGTAATCCGCAGGGCCTGTCAGTGCATCCGGTCACCAGGGCGGTTTGGTCAACGGAACATGGCCCCATGGGCGGCGATGAGCTAAATCATGTCAGGGCGGCCAAGAATTTTGGCTGGCCTGAAATTACCTACGGCATTAATTATGATGGAAATATCATTTCCGAATTCACGGAAAAGCCCGGAATGGAGCAGCCAGTTCACCATTGGACTCCATCAATAGCGGTTTGTGATATTGATTTTTATGTTGGCGATATATTTCCTAAATGGAATGATAATCTTTTGGTAACCTCGCTCAAATACCAGGATTTAAGGCGGCTGGTCATTGAAGGTGACAAGGTTATTCATGAGGAAATTCTATTAAAGGGCGTGGGCAGAATGCGTAGTGTCACGGTTGGTCCCGATGGGGCCATATATGTATTGGTCAACAAGCCCTCTTTGATTTTGCGGCTGACACCCCAGTTATAACAGTAAGGGAAATTTATGATAATTTTAGGTCAAAAGAAAGTATTTCTCGGCGCACGTATTTTATGGGCTTTGGCTCTTTTGCTGGTGCTGGTCGTTGCGGCGGGAGGGCCGGGTGTGCATCTGGGCCTATGGTCGCCCCTTGAAGGGTTCATCATAACTTTGCGATCCGGTTTTATGGGTGGGCTTGCTCTTGCCGGATTATCGCTGATCGTCATTGTCATCATTGCCATGAATAAAAAAAGAGGCGGTATGGGCAAGGCCATATTGACGCTGCTTATTGGGTTACTTCTTGCTTCACCGGTTGGTTATCTGCGTTTATTTGGCGGGGGAGACATTCCCCCTATCCATGACATCACTACCGACATGGTCAATCCGCCTGAATTTGTGGCACTTGTTGGCACACGCGGCGATGATGCCAATAGCCTTGATTATGAAGGCGCAGAAATAGCATCCCAGCAGAGACAGGCCTACCCTGATATTAAACCGATTATGGTTTCTTCACTCCCGGAACAGGCCTTCGCCAAGGCGCTTGAAGTTGCAGGCAATATGGGGTGGACAGTCACTGGTGTCGATAGCTCCACCTTGCGATTTGAAGCCACGGATCATACTTTCTGGTTTGCCTTTAAGGATGATGTTGTGTTGACCATAAAGTCAACTGAAACTGGCAGCCAGATTGACCTGCGCAGTGTATCCCGGGTTGGCATGAGCGATCTTGGGGCCAATGCTGATCGGATCAGGGCCTTTCAGGATAATTTTGCCGCATCACAATAAATTGAAAGCATAAAATCATGTCCATGATTGTAAATCGTCGGGATCTGGATTTCCTGATGTATGAAGTATTTGATCTTGACCAGCTACTGACAACACCCCGTTACGGCGATTATGACAGGGAAGTGGTTACCGCAGTGCTCGATACGGCCCAGACCATCGCCGAAGAAAA
>JAJFIP010000260.1 GCA_021774875.1 Emcibacter sp. | reverse complement strand
CATTTCCCATTCCGCCCTGATGGGGGTCGGGCTTGGCATCGCTTTTGGCACCGCAAGCCCGTTGGCTATTATGGTGACCTGTGCATTGGTGTCGGGAGCTTTATTGCTGTTGCAGCGGGGCGGAAAATTTTCCAGCGATACCCTGCTTGGTATTCTGGCCCATAGCGCACTGTCAGTTGGTCTGATTATCATTGCTCTACAGGAAAGCTTGCGTCAGGATATTATGTTCTTTCTGATCGGCGATATTCTGGCCATTGACCAACTAGGCATTATCGGCATTGCCCATATGACAGTGCTCTCCCTTCTGGGGCTGATTGTTATCTGGAAATCATTATTATCCATAACAGTGCATGAGGAACTGGCCAGGGTCGAAGGGGTAAAACTGATGGCTACTAAGATAACCTATATGCTGCTAATCGCCTTTCTGGTGGCTTTTGCCATGAAGGTGGTTGGGGCGTTGCTGATTACTGCGCTGATGATCATTCCGGCAGCAGCGGCCCGCAATATTGCCCATTCTCCCGTGCAGATGGCCTTATATTCCATGATAATAGGCAGCCTTTCTGTGGTCATGGGCATTTGGATGTCGAGCCAGTGGGATATTCCCGCCGGACCATCCATTGTGCTGTCGGCACTGATTTTATTCCTGATCGGCAGGGGTTTGCCGAGCCGGTTTCGGATTTAGAGGTTGGCGTTAAAGCGCGCAAAGCCCTGTTCCAGATCAGCGATTAAATCGTCCACATCTTCAAGACCCACATGCAGGCGGACAGTTGGGCCGGTGGCTTCCCATTCGCTGGCGGTGCGATATTTTTTAATGCCGTAATAGGTCAGGATCAGGCTTTCATAGCCGCCCCAGCTAAAGCCCATTTTGAAATGTTTCATGCCTTCCATCATGGCAGTAGTGGCGGCTGGATTGGCCGCTTTCAGGACAAAGGAAAACAGACCATTGCCGCCGGTAAAATCCCGTTGCCAGAATTCATGGCCGGGGCAGCTTTCAAAAGCGGGATGAAGAACCTGCTCAACCTCTGGCCGCCCTGTCAGCCAATGGGCCACTTTAAGCGCATTTGCTTCATGCTGTTTCAGGCGGACTTTAAGGGTACGAATACCGCGCAGGGCGAGGTAGGCATCATCGGGAGAGACGCAATATCCCATCTGGTAAGACATATCAAACAGCTGTTGCCTGTGTTCGGCCCGGGTGGTGACACAGCCGACCATAGCGTCCGAATGACCAACAATATATTTGGTCAGCGCTTGGATGGACAGGTCAACGCCATTTGCGAAGGGCTTGAAATGAAGCGGAGTTGCCCAGGTATTATCCAGCATTACCAGTACACCGCGCCCGTGGGCGGCTTTGGCGATGGCGGGAATGTCCTGCACCTCCATAGTGACAGAACAGGGGGACTCGCAGAAAATTACCTTGGTATTATCCTGTATCATCCCGGCAATATCCGCGCCGATCATGGGGTCATAAAATGTGGTCTCGATGCCTAATTTTTTAAGCAGTGTATTTGCCAAACCCCTCGTGGGTTCATAAACCCCGTCTGCCATCAGAATATGGTCGCCTGCATCGGCAAAGGACAAGATAGCCCCGGTGATTGCAGCCAGCCCTGAAGGATAGAGGAAACAGCCATCGGCCCCTTCCAGATCACACATGGCCTGCTCAAGGGCATAGGTGGTGGGATTGCCGCGCCGCCCATAAGAAAGACCGCCCTTATCACGATTGGCTACCGCCCTTTTCATTTCCTTGACAGTATCAAAGGTCAGGGTAGAGGCATGATAAACCGGGGTATTAACCGCGCCGTGGGTATATTTTTTATCGCGCCCGGTGGCAGCAATGATGGTATCTTCTTTCATCGGATTAACTCACTGGTGTATCTGGGTGTGAACCCCATTCGGTCCATGAACCATCATAAAGGGCTATTTCTTTTTGTCCGATCAGATACAGGCCGAGCAGCAATACGGACGCTGTAATGCCAGAACCGCAACTGGTGACAATAGGTTTCTTCAGGTTCAGGCCTGCGGTCTCAAAAATCACCCGAATTTCATCCGGTGATTTAAAAGTACCATCATCCCCGTTGAGCAAATCTTTAAAAAATACATTGCAGCTGCCCGGAATGGACCCGGATTTCAAGTCTGCGCGCGGCTCGGGATCTGTGCCGAGAAATCTTCCCGATGGGCGGGCATCGACCACCTGTTCTCTGGCAGTTTCAAGATTTTCCAGCATATGTTCAAGGTCGCGTACCCTTGTTGTGTTAAAGCGGGCAGTGAAATGGCGCATGCGCGGGATTGGGGGAATATCTTCGATGTTCAGTCGCTCATTTTTCCATTTCTGAAAACCACCGTCGAGCACTGCCACATCCCACAGGCCAAAAGCTTTCAGCATGTACCAGACCCGGGCCGCACTGCGCACATCGCTATTGTCATAGACAACTACCCGGTTACCATCACCAATACCAAGCTTGCGCATCCGGGACGCCATTTTTTCCGGGCTCGGCAGCATATGGGGCAGGGGGTTATCCAGATCACAGATTTCATCAATATCGAAAAATACTGCCCCAGGTATATGGGCCTCTTTATATTCGCTATGTGCGTCTCTGTCATCCCCCGGCATATGCCATGTGGCGTCCACAATTCTTATGTCAGGAGCGGCCAGATGTTCTTCCAGCCATTGGGTGGATACAAGAGCAGGGGTCGTATCAGACATACAGGTTCCTTTTATGATTATCGGTCCAATATATAACAATCAGTATATTACAACCAGTCGGGATAGGGTAGCCCTTGTTTCTTTAAAAAGCGCGGATTGAATAATTTACTCTGATAACGGGTGCCATAATCACATAGCAGAGTGACGATGGTATGACCCGGCCCCAGCTCGCGCGCCAGCCTAATGGCGGCGGCCACATTAATGCCTGACGAGCCGCCAAGGCACAATCCTTCATATTTCAGCAGGTCGAAAATAATCGGCAGGGCTTCCGCATCATGAATCTGGTAGGCATCATCTATGATCACATCTTCCAGATTGGCCGTCACCCGGCCCTGTCCGATGCCTTCAGTGATAGAGGTTCCTTCGGCTTTTAGCTCACCATGCTTGTAATAATTATACAGCGCGGCTCCCATAGGATCGGCTAGGACGATTTTAATATCTTTGTTGCGCTCTTTCAAAGCCATTGACACGCCACCAAGCGAGCCGCCAGTTCCCACCGCACAGGTGAAAGCATCAACTTTGCCGTCCGTCTGTTGCCAGATTTCGGGGCCAGTGGTTTCCACATGAGCCTGACGGTTGGCGATATTATCGAATTGATTGGCCCAGATGGCGCCATTGGGTTCGGATGCGCTGAGTTCCTCAGCCAGTCTGCCGGAATAACGCACATAATTATTGGGGTCTTTGTAAGGCACAGCAGGCACCAGCCGCAGGTCACAACCACACAGGTTGAGCATATCTTTCTTTTCCTGTGACTGGGTGTCGGGCATGACGATCACGGTCTTGTAGCCGAGCGCATTGGCAACCAGACCCAGACCGATTCCGGTATTGCCTGCCGTTCCCTCAACGATTACCCCACCGGACTGCAACAGGCCTTTAGCCACGGCATCCTGAATGATATAGAGCGCGGCCCGGTCCTTTACCGATCCGCCGGGATTGAGAAATTCCGCCTTGCCCAGAATAGTGCAGCCAGTTTCCTCAGATGCCCTGTTCAGTTTAATCATCTGCGTATTGCCGATAGAGCCAACAAAACCGTCTTTAATATCCATAAAATAATCCAAAGTTTCTTATAGCCCTGAATATAGGGATGCCATGATCAGGAAGCAAGTTTAGGCCGGGCTTTTCGGAATAAAATTTCTTTGCGCACATTCTGCACAGATACTTGTGCCACCAGTTTATGAAAGATAATCTGCTGTTCCGGCCCACTTAAGCCTGACACATGAATGTCGATGCTGAGATTGGTATCAAAAATTTCATCCTGTTTATATTGGCGCACTTTGACCAGATCAGGTGTGATGTTGCGCAGGGCAAAAAGCTCCAGAATGCGGGGCAGGGCACCCGGATGGGCATCGGCAGTGATCGAATAATGGGCGGTGGTTGGTATTTCTACTGGCGTGGACATGTCACGCGCTCCTCTTAACAAAATTAAATGTATCAAATTGGAAATTGCCATTAGGCAACAAATCTCCGGCCCTATTTAAGGACCGGGGTCATAATTCGACACATTCGCATTCGTTTAGAGTCTGCTTGTTTCATAATTTTGAGGTTTAACGGCGAAAGATTAAAAAGTCAATAATGACTTTCGAGAAAAAATGCTATAATTCTTTAATAAACCAGATGGATAACTACATGACCAAAGATATATACCAAGACCTGTCCCAGCTCGGCAAAGACATCAAGGCCCCGACATCGCCGGAAGAAGCCGTACTGGACAAAGTGCCAAACCCGCGCCCGAATGTTGATTATTTCGTCCGCTTTACCTGCCCTGAATTCACCTCCCTGTGTCCCGTGACCGGACAGCCCGATTTTGCCCATATTGTCATCGATTATGTCCCCGGCGATGTTTTGGTGGAAAGCAAATCATTGAAGCTCTATATGCAGTCCTTCCGCAACCACGCCGCATTTCATGAAGATTGCACAGTGGGCATAGCAGAACGGCTGGTTGAGGAACTCAAACCCAAATGGCTGCGCATCGGCGGTTACTGGTACCCGCGCGGCGGCATCCCCATCGATGTATTTTACCAGACCGGAGATGCGCCGGAGGGCGTCTGGATACCGGAACAGGGCGTGCCGAGTTATAGGGGGCGGGGGTAGGGATGGCGATGACTTCTTTGTCTGGGCTGGATGCCATCTTCACGGGCATGACGGGCGCAAGGTGTTGAGCGTGACGGGGCCGGGGAGTGAAGTTTTGTTCACTCCGGTTTGAGAGAGGTTAGGGTTTCCAGAAAGAAGTTTTTATCACTTTCAATGGTCGACAGCATATCTGCTTTACCGGTCCATGCCGGATAGCCCTGGGCGGCGGCTTCGCCGTTGGGATCGGCCTTTGTCAGGCCGTATTTTTTCCCTGTCGGACGCCAGCTTTTATCGCTTTTATGGAACAAATAAACTGACAGGGTTTGATATTTTGCATCACTCAGATTGCTTTCGGCATAATAAGCCGCCCAGTCTTCGCGTATTTTTACATCCAAAAATTTTGTGTCATTTTTTAGATCAGGCATGCCCCGCAGCAAAAGTTTAATAGTCGATTTGTTCGCCATAAGTAATGTCCATTGATCTTCTGTAATTTTCGATTTGGATTGAATGGGATCAATGGCAGACAGGAATTTTTGCAAGTCGCCCTCAAGAACAGCCGCCCTTGCCGCCATCATACTGATTTGCATATCTTCGCGAATTGTATCTTCTGCCAAAGCTGCCATGGCCATTAAGGCAAGATATAATGACGCAACGAGTGAAACTAATATTTTTCTCAACTGGATATGTCCTTTCTATGGCAGGGGCTACTGCCAAGTTAATGGGCGGCGTTAGTGATCTCAGCAATAAGGGGCAGGAAGGCGGCTGGTAAATCCTGATCAAATTCAATGGTTTTGGCCCAGATATGAACGTAGCCTTCGGTGCGGATCAGACGCAGGTTTATGGTGCGCCTCGAAGTGCTGGTGATCAGGGTTCCTGCCAGTATATAATCGACCTGAAACCATTTGGACATATCGGCCTGAGTGGGGTCGGGGCGGTCTTCGCCAAATAATTCGCCCGCTGATATGACGAGATAGCTGTCCTGATTTTCCGCCAGTGTGCGGACAATCACACCAGTCCATTTATCGGCCAGGGCTAGGGGCGGGTCTGCCACTTGTTCATAAGCAATGGGCATGATACCGAGCCTTGGTTTTTGACCGGGGGCAGGGCCATTGCCGCCTGTATTTGTGGCCATGCTGGCAACAAATGTCCCAAGGGCCAGGATGCCAATGGCGGCAAAAATCTTTAATCTTGTAAGATAGGAACTCTGGTCTTTGGTCAGTACGGTTTTGAGAAATTTATAACCAACCTTGGACTGGGTTCCGATGAAAGTCGGCGATCTGGAATCATCGCCCAACGCCTGCCGGATGTCCCGTATGGCGGCATTAATACCATGATCAAAATCGATGGTTCGGTCAGCCCATATCTGTTGCCTGATTTCTTCGCGGGTGACGATTTCCCCCGGTGACTTTAACAGAAGCGCCAAAACTTCAGCTGATTGGCGTTTAAGGGGCAGTGTTTTTGAGTTGAGGGATAAATTCAACCGCTTGGGGTCAAATTTAAATTCTTCAAAATGAAAAATTATCTCATCATTATAAGCCATAACTGATGATACATAAAAATGCAGATTAATACAGTTTAATACAGTTTTTTATTGACGGCTGCGCGAGTAACCTTCCCCGGTGCAGGCTATTATAAAATCTTAAATTCATCTTAAATTCAGGGAAAAAATCATGAGAGCAATATTTTCTTCGGCACTATTCATTCTGATCATCGCGATGACGCCAAATGTTTATGCTTTTCAGAGCTTTTTTGACAAGCCTAAAAATCTGAAAGTACTACCCAAGGATATTAGTGCCGCCGACTTGCGCGAAACCATGCGCGGTTTTGCTTTTGCCTTGGGCGCGCGATGCACTGATTGCCATGTTTCTGAAAAGCCGGAGGGTGCGACGAAACCGATCATGATTTTTGACCGCGATGACAAGGAAAATAAAAAGATCGCCCGTGAGATGCTCAAGCTTGTGGCTGATATTAATGCCCGGGTGACGGATTTGGGGCGCGGCGATGATCATGTCTATCAGAAAGTAACCTGCACCACCTGTCACCGGGGCCAGAAAAAACCTGTTCTCATCCAGACGGTGCTGGATAAAGCGATTATTGAGGGCGGGGCAGACGAAGCCATCAAGCAATATGGAGAGCTGAAAGAGCGTTATTACGGCGGTCATACTTATGATTTTACGCCCTTTACCCTTGCCGAATATGCCCAGACTGTTGCTAAATCCGGGGATCTTGAAACTGGCGTCAAGTTGGCCCAGTTTAATGTGGATAATTATCCGGACACGGCCTATGGCCAGCAAATATTGGGGCAAATTAATATGGAGCTTAAAAATTACCAGGCTGCCGCGAAAGCCTTTGAAGCAGCAAATAAAATCTGGCCCAACGATTTTACCCAAGGATTATTGAAGCAGGCACAGGACGAAGCCCGGAAAGCTCAAAAATAGTTTTTTTATGAACCGGCCATTTTTCTGACACGCCAGGCCGTCGCATTACTGGCAAGATCAATGGCGGCGTGGGCTATGATCCCCGGAATCAGTGAGCCTGAGACCAGATAAAGGCCAGTCATAAATGCACCCGCAAGGCTGACCTTAATCAGGTTGGCGGCAGTGCCCTGATAAAGATGCCCCATAGTAAAACTCAATAGCGCCAGCAGGCTGGCAACCCAGATATTGGTGTAGAGGGAAAACCCCCAGATCAAAAATCCCCGGAACAGGATTTCTTCCGTGATGCCAGCGGTTATGCTCAAATATTTAAACAGGCTGTATTCATTTTCGGTTTGTGGTAGAGAGTCTTCAAGTTCCGGTGAGTTTTCAAGTTGGGCCATAACCTGTTTCTGGGCTTTTTTGTTAGTTTTAACCCGTACATATTGCGCGTAAGAAATGACCGATAGTGCAATGGCGACGACCAGGGCACCATAACTCCACACACCAGCATCAAATCCCAGTCCTAAAAGCGACAATGGTCTTTCTGAGGTCTGCCAAAACCACAGGATGAACAGGGTCGGTAGCCACAGCAATATCATTGTATGATAATAATTATTTTCCCTGGCTTTGGCGTTACCCTCAATTTTTTGTTTTTTGAAATACAGGTGAATGATCTGCGCAACAACAGGCAGGCCGACAGCGATGATTATTAATAGGACAAGATCGATTGGCAAAATTGAAAATTGAGTAGTCATTTTTATTCCTTTCTCTGGCCTTTTTATTGGCTTTTTTTGAGGTTTTCTTAGGTTTTTTTGGGTTTTCTATTTGACATTCAGGCTATTTATAACTAAAATGTTAATGTAAATGTAATTCACATTAACATATAGGAAATAATACTGATGAGTCAAGGGGCACATCCAACTTTTCAGAAAAGATCCCGGAAAACGCGGGATAAATTGGTCAAAGCACTGGAAAAGCTATTATATAAAAAATCATTCGAGGATATTACCGTGGCGGAAATAGCCAAGGGGGCAGGCGTTTCGACCGCATCCATTTACCGGCGTTTCAAAAATAAAGACGCGTTCATTCCGGTTCTGTTCGAGATTTATTTAACAAGAATAGAAGAATGGGCAAAAAAGCCCACAGCCCGGGTCGAGGTGGAAAAAATAGATAATCTAAAGGATGCCCTCAAGGCGGTATCAAAAGCAGCCTGGGCTCAGTTAACTGAACAGGCGCATATACTGAAAGCAGTATATATTTATATCCGGCTCCGTCCCGATCTTATAGGGGGCGACTGGGAAAAATGGGAAAGGCAGTCACTGGCTAGCTTCAAGGGCATAATCCAATATTATAGCGCGGAGGTAAAGCGCAAAGACATCGATAAATCTGCGGTAATGATAACCCTGTTTTTCCAGTCAATATTTATTAATTATGCCCTGTTTGAAGACACCGGCTCCAATTGGGATCTTGACCTGAAAGCTGAAGAATTCGCCGCCGAGGTTGCAGATATGGCTTACGGGTATCTGGTTCACTAGATTTTAATGGGACTCTTCACCCGATAATCTGTTAGCCACAATCGCCATCACACCCATAGCCAGAGAAACCATGACAATATCTGCAAGGAATGAGATCAGGGTAACTTTCATGGTCAGGGGCTGGATGACAAAATTAATAAAATTAACCGAGCCAAGAAACGCCCCCGCTAAAAACCCATATTTAAGCCCACATCTAAAGTCTTTAACACTATCAGGTCGCATGACCGCCAACATCCAGGCCATTATGGCGTAAGCAACGAAAATCCAGTGCATTAATTGCTGACTGTCGGCCTCATTGCGCCACATGGTTGCTGGCAGGCTGCTATAGGTATCCTGAAGCAGGTTGCCGTGGACCACAAAGCCATAAATGGCGAAGACAATAAATCCCGCCGCCGCTGTAAGCAGGACCGATTTTGTATATAGTTTGGATGACATATGAAATTCTCCTCATTTTTTATACCCATTGGCAGTATAGGTTATTTTTCAATATTATTAAATCAGATTTTATTCACGGATGGCACTGCCCTTACCTTACCCCTCGCCGGGAAAATGCTACTTGAACAGGATGACCATCAGGCCACCATCGCCGAACGACGAAAGAAGGACAAAGCCTTTGGCAAGTTTATCAAAAAAACCATCTCTGCGAAAAAATCTGGCCAAGTGCCTTAATCTATGCCGAGGATTTTGTGAGTTTGAAGACTGAGCTGCCACTGGGGATGTTTCAGACAATACTCAACGGTGGCTTGCACGTGGTCCGCGCCAGTCTCATCAAGGGGTTGCAGATAGAAATATCTGAAATTCAGGTGGGCCACATCTTCCGGCCAAACCGCATCCTGTGGATAGACAAGTTTTAATTCATCGCCAGTTACTTGCACCAACCTATCCAGCCGTTTCGGGCTGACGCATATCCAGTCAAGTTCCGGCGGGCAGGGCAGGCTGCCGTTTGTTTCGACCGCGACTTCAAAGCCCTCTGCCTGAAAAGCTTTGATTAGCGGGCTGTCAAGCTGCATCAATGGCTCGCCGCCGGTGCAGACGATGAAGGGTTTGCCTGTCTTATTTCCCCAAATCTCGCGGGCTGCTTTGGCAAGGGCTTCAGCAGTCTTGAATTTGCCGCCATTTTGGCCATCGGTGCCGATAAATTCTGTGTCGCAGAAGCTACAGTCCGCGTCGGCCCGGTCCTGTTCCCGACCTGACCAGAAATTACAACCGGCAAAGCGGCAGAAAACCGCCGTCCGACCTGTATGTCGGCCTTCGCCCTGGAGGGTGTAGAATATTTCCTTGACGCTATAGGTCATTTATAGGCCACGGGGTCAGTCTCTCCCGCTTCCCGAAAGCCCTTAAGTCGCAAATGACAAGCATCACACTGGCCACAGGATGTGTCGTCAGGGTCGGGGTCATAACAGCTTGTGGTCAGGCTGTAATCCACGCCTAGTGCCAGCCCGGTGCGAACAATATCCGCTTTGGTCATGTCAATCAGGGGGGTGTGAATTTTAATGCTGTCCTTCCCTTCAACACCGCTTTTAGTGGCAAGGTTTGCCATGGTTTCATAGGCCGCAATATATTCCGGGCGGCAGTCTGGATAACCGCTGAAATCAAGGGCATTAACCCCGATAAAAATATCACTCGCCCCCTGGGTTTCGGCAAAGGCCAAAGCAAAGGAAAGGAAAATAGTATTGCGGGCCGGCACATAGGTCACCGGAATTTCCTTATCCATATCGGCACTGCTACGGCCTTTTGGAACCTCTATATCATCGGTCAGGGCCGAGCCACCAAAGATCCGCAGGTCTATTTTTGCTGTTACATGGCTTTCTAGGCCCATAACAGTAGCTACCCTTGCGGCTGCTTCCAATTCGTTTGTGTGCCGCTGGCCATAATCAAAGCTTAAACCCACCACGTCAAAGCCTTGTTTTTGGGCTAAGGCAACGCAAGTAGTGGAATCAAGGCCTCCGCTTAATAAAACCACAGCTTTTTTATTCTTTATCATATTTGTCTATTCTTCTATATCTGCTATCTATGAGTTTATGGCCTAGTATTTAGGAGAAAGATATGCCTTTGTCAAAACCAGTCGCCCGAAAACCCCTTCATACGCGCACAATTAAATGTGACGGATATGAGCGCGAAGACGGCTTGTGGGATATCGAAGCCCATCTGGAGGACGTCAAACATTATTCCTTTAACAACAGGTTTCGTGGCAAAATGGAACCGGGGGATCAGCTCCATGAAATGTATCTGCGTCTTACACTGGATGATGACATGATGGTCCATGATGTAGAGGCCCATATTGACCAATTCCCTTTTGTAACCTGCCCCAATATTGTAGCCAATTACAAAAAACTGGTGGGGATTAAAATTGGAATTGGTTGGCGCCGGGCAATAAAGGAACGTCTGGGCGGCAAGCTGGGCTGCACACATTTAACGGAATTATTGCCCACAATGGCGACTGTGGCAATTCAGACCATGGTTTCGAAAATCATGAAACGGCGCAAACAGCAGGCCAGGGAAGAGGGAAAAGAAGCCAAAACAACACGTCCGCCCATGCTGGACAGTTGTCATAGCTGGTCAGCAGACGGCCTCATTGTCAAGGAATACGCGCCGGAATTTTATACCGGAGATTGATAAAAGTTCGGTTCGTCTCTGGCTATTCTATTGCCAGTTTCAAAAAGGTTTTGAGGGTTTTGTGTTTTTCCTGATCAGAGCCCGGGTCAGTTTCTTCTGCTCAAGTTTGATCCGTTTTTCGTATGCGCGTTTTTGTTTCTTTATTTTGGCGACCTTTTTACCAGCCCGTTTGAAATTAATGACCATGCCCATGAATTATCCTTCTTTAAGGTTGAGTATATGATAATAATACAACTTTAACAACATATTATTTATTATAAAAAAAGATAAGCAAGATGGATAAGAATCTGATAAGAACAAAAGGGAAACTTTTGCCGGATTATATCACATGAAACAGACCATGCTCCGCCCGGATAAGACCGAAGGTGGTATTGCCTTTACTCTGGAGTCCGACTTTTCCCCGTCGGGGGATCAGCCCCAGGCCATTGAAAAACTGGTTGGCGGTATTGGTGACGGGCTTATTGATCAGGTGTTGCTGGGGGTTACAGGCTCTGGCAAGACATATACCATGGCCAAGGTGATCGAACATACCCAGCGCCCTGCCATCATCATGGCCCATAATAAAACACTGGCCGCCCAGCTTTACGGTGAAATGAAATCATTCTTTCCAAATAATGCAGTTGAATATTTTGTCTCCTATTATGATTATTATCAGCCGGAGGCTTACGTGCCACGCTCGGACACCTATATCGAAAAAGATGCCAATATTAATGAGCAGATTGACCGTATGCGCCATTCCGCTACCCGCGCGGTATTTGAGCGGGATGATGTGATAATCGTTGCCAGTGTGTCCTGCATATATGGCATGGGCTCGCCGGAGACCTACCTTGAAATGACTATTCCCTTTGAGGTCGGCATGATGATAGATCAGCGTGATCTGCTGCGGCGTATGGTGGAACTGCACTATAAGCGCAACGATAATTTCTTCAAGCGCGGCACGTTCCGGGTGCGGGGTGATGTGATTGAAGTCTTTCCTGCCAGTTATGAGGATCAGGCTGTCAGGCTCAACTTCTTTGGTGATGAACTGGAAGCAATCATCATGTTTGATCCCCTGACCGGTGAGAAAATCCATACTGTCACGCAGGTGAAATTATATGCCAATAGCCATTATGTCACCCCCGGCCCAACTATGCAGCAGGCCCAGAAAACCATTAAAGCCGAACTGGACTGGCGCTTGAAAGACTTGAATAAGCGGGGCAAAATACTGGAAGCCGCCCGGTTGGAACAGCGCACAAAGCTCGATCTTGAGATGATGGCAGCCACAGGTGGCTGTGCCGGGATTGAAAATTATTCACGCCATCTGACGGGCCGGGAGCCGGGCACAAACCCGCCAACATTATTTGAATATCTGCCCGACAATATGCTGCTTTTTGTTGATGAATGTCATGTGAGTGTGCCCCAGATCGGGGGCATGAGCCGGGGTGACTATGCCCGCAAAAGCACGTTAGCCGACTATGGGTTCCGTTTGCCGTCCTGTATTGATAACCGTCCGTTGAAGTTTGAGGAATGGGACAGGTTGCGTCCACAAAGTATCTATGTATCCGCGACACCGGGCAAATGGGAAATGGAACAGACTAATGGTGAATTTATTGAACAGGTGATTCGGCCCACTGGATTGATCGACCCGCCATGCGAGGTTAAGCCGGTGGAAAGCCAGATTGATGATCTGCTCCATGAGGCACGGGCCACCATTGAAAAAGGCTACCGGGTACTGGTCACCACCCTGACCAAACGCATGGCGGAAGATCTGACTGAATATCTTCACGAAAATGGCCTGAAAGTGCGTTATATGCATTCGGATATTGAGACTTTGGAGCGCATCGAGATTATCCGTGATCTGCGTCTTGGTACATTTGATATTCTGGTAGGAATAAATCTTCTGCGTGAGGGACTGGACATTCCATAATGTGGTCTTGTGACCATATTGGATGCCTACAAGGAGGTTTTTTTGCTTTCAGAAACCTCACTGATCAAGACCATATGCCGCGCCTCCC
>JAJFIP010000259.1 GCA_021774875.1 Emcibacter sp. | reverse complement strand
ACCCATCAGCTAAGGGTTCATGCCGTGGCAATGGGCCATCCCATATTGGGCGATACACTCTATGCCCATGAAAAGGCCCTGGCTTTGGCTGGCCGCTTGTTGCTTCATGCCACTATGCTTACCCTTACCCATCCGACTAGCAGGGAAAAAATCACATTTACTTCTGATGCGGGCTTTTGAATCTACTGATTCCGCAATACCTGTGATGGCCGCGCTGACATGGCGAGCCAGATGCTGACCATGCCAAACATCAGCGTCACTAAAACACTACCACTTACTGTGCTAAGGGGTATATCGAACGGTAATTGCCAAGTCATTTCCATTAAAAAATTTATCACGCAGTATGCCGCCAGTGATCCCAGCATAATGGCAATTACCCCGGTCAAAATTCCGAGCAGGACAAATTCTATGACATAGGCCTTTAAAATATCCTTGCGGGTAGCACCAACCACTTTTAGCACTGCAGCATCGTATATTCGTGCTTTGTGGCCTGCCGCTATTGCTCCCGCTAGCACTAGAACCCCTGAAATGATGGTTATTGCCGCCATGATGTCAATGGCCCCGGAAATTTTCCTGAGTAACAGCAGAGCATTTTCCAGCACCTCCTTCATGCGAACGATGGAAATACTGGGAAACTTTTGATATAATTCCCGATATATGGCGGGTTCGTCATCGGGTAGAGTTTTAACGGCTGCCACATAGGTAAATGGAGCGTCCTTCAAGGTCTTGGGATCAACCATCATGACGTAATTAATGCCAAAATTGCCCCATTCAAAGCTTCGAATGGAAGATATGGGCATAGTGAAGTCCCGGCCTAATATATTTACTGAAATATTATCTCCGATGCCAATATCCATGCTTTCCGCCATTTGCTGCGATATTGATACCTGAGAAGGTCCATCATAATCTTCCGGCCACCATTCCCCTGCGGTGAGAATATTATCAGCAGGTAAAATATGGCTGAAAGTGATGCCTTTATCGCCGCGCAATATCCACCGGCCATCTTGCGTGACCTCTACTTTGTTAGACTCTACGGAATTTATATGGGTTATTCTGCCGCGCAAATTAGGGACGGTTCGGTAAGAAACCACCCCGTCCCGGCCTGTGAGATAACTGGTGAATTCATCATGCTGTTTTTTCTGAATATCAATGAAAAAGAATGACGGGGCTTCGCCATCTACCTGTCCCTGAATTTCCCGAAGTAAATTATTTTCAATCAGCGCAATGGTGGTAAACAGGATTAATCCAAGTCCCATGGACATCACGATTGATGATGTGGAATTGCCGGGCCGGTATATATTGCTGAGCGCAATACGGAATATGGGGTTTTTCGGACGAGGAAGATTTTTGGCGATTTTTTTTACCAGCGTTGCCGCCCCTGATAAAATAAGATAGGCCACGAAGGCCGCAGCCAAGGTTACAGCTGTTACTTTTCGAAATTCTGACATATAAATTACGGTCAGAATCAATGTTATGACCAAAACCGAAATAACCAGAATATAAGGCAGGGACTGTCTTACACTACGCCGTATACTTATGGTCTGGCGAAACAGGCGGGCCGCAGGAACCTGTACTGCTTTACCCAAAGGCCACAGAGTAAAAATCAAGGCAACCAGAAAGCTGTAAAAAGCCGCCAGAATTAAAGGTTTTGGATAGATTGATAAATTTAACTCGACCGGAAGATTGCCCTTTAACAATTCGCTCAGCATCATGGGCAATACAGCTCCCGTTATAAGGCCCACCATAATTGCGCCAGAGGCAATGAGCAGAATTTGGCCAAGATATGTCATTAAAATCACCCGACCGGTGCCACCCAGTATTTTATAAGTGGCAATAGTATTCCTTTTACCATCAAGATAAGACCGAACAGCATTGCTGACCCCCACGCCGCCTACCAGTAAGGCCGTTAACCCCACTAGAGTCATAAACTGACCCATCCGGCTGATAAAACGCTTCAGACCCGCACCACCGCCATTGTTGCTATCCCGTATGCGCCAGCCTTTATCGGGAAAATTCTTCATAATGTTTTCCCTGAATATTTCAGTACTAACAGATTGATTTAACAAGATTCTATTATAATATCTAGCCAAGCTTCCCGGTTTAGCCAACGTATTTTCAAAAAGGCTGTCCAGCGCAATGGTTGCTCCCGGCGCAAGCTGAAATCCCTGATTATTGGCATCGGGTTCCTTGTCAATAATACCCCGGACCTGATATTTCTCTGTGCCTAACTTTACGATGCCACCAATCTCAAGTTTAAGCCTTGCTGCAAGGGCATCGGAAAGCAATATTCCCCACATCCCTTGCTTTTTTGACAGAATTTCAGGTGAATAATACCTATGTTTTAGCAATAGAGTGCCAAATAGCGGGTAAGCATTATCAACAGCTTTCAGATCAACCAGACTGCTATCATTTTCCACATGGGCCATGCTGCGTAAGGTGGCAATTTCCGATATTATTCCTCTTTCACTCACATAGGCACGTTCTTCTTTGCTCAGACGTTTCTGGATTTGGCCGATTTCCACATCTCCGCCAAGTAAAATGCGCCCATCCTGACTGATACTGTCAAAAATATTAGCTGTAACAGAGCCTACGCCTGCTATAATAGCCGTCCCCAGAAAAAGACTGGCAATGAATATTTTGAAATTTTTCAACGCGGAACGAGATTCCCGAAACGCAAACCTGAAGGCAGAATTTATAGCAACACCTGTCATTCTGCGACCTTTGTTGTGGTTTCCTTATGTTCCTTTTTATCGGCCACCAGACCATCCTGAATATAAAGAATCCGGTTACAATGTTCGGCAACTTCCGTATCATGGGTGATCATGATCAGGGTAGTACCCAGTTTTTTCTGCAAATCAAAGATAAGTTCGACGATTTTATGGCCAGTTTTACCGTCCAGATTTCCTGTTGGCTCATCGGCAAAAATAATTTTAGGATTTGGCGCCATGGCGCGGGCGATGGCAACCCTCTGTTGTTCTCCACCAGAAAGCTGGGACGGATAATGGCTAAGTCTATGGGAAAGTCCCACGAGATTTAAGGCTTGTTCCGCCACCTGAAAGGCATCTTTCCGGTCGGCAAGTTCCAGTGGCACAGCAGTATTTTCCAATGCTGTCATAGTGGGAATCAGGTGAAAGGACTGTAAAACAATACCAATATTATCACGCCGGAAGAGTGCCAGCTGGTCTTCATTCATATTATCGATAACCTGATCCGCGACTGAGATCGTGCCGCCTGATTGCTTTTCAAGCCCGGTCATTATGGATAGCAGGCTGGATTTACCGGACCCAGATGGTCCTAGAATTGCCACAGAACTGCCCTCGGCGATGTCAAGATCAACGCCATTCAGAATTCTGATTTCCTGGCCCTCGCCCCGGAAGCTCAAGGTTATATTCCTTAGCTTTAAAATGGCCTTTTTCGTCATTATTATCCCACAAATATTGAATTACTTTTTTAAATGTATAACAGTAAAGATATGAATAGTTCAAAAACTATCAAGATATTTGCGGTAGCTATACTCTTTACCGCGATAAAAATACAATCTGTTCTGGCAGCTGACTATACCATATTGGCGTTTGGCGACAGTCTGACCGCAGGATATGGTTTGGCACCGAAACAGGGGTTCACTTATCAGCTGGAACAGGAACTTAACCGTCAGGGTCATAATATAGCGGTGGTTAATGCTGGCGTATCAGGGGATACAACTTCTGGTGGGCTAGCCCGGCTCGAATGGGTTTTATCAAGTATTAAGCCAGACCTGGTTATTGTGGAACTGGGGGCTAATGATGCCCTTCGGGGTATTGCACCCCATATCACCCGCACTAATATGGATCAGATATTATCTATTCTGGATAAGGCTAAGGTAAAGACTCTGGTTGCCGGAATGATTGCCCCACCAAATATGGGGATCGTATATGGAACAGAATTTAACCGGATTTTTCCCGAACTTGCTATGGAGTATAATTTTGGATTATTCCCTTTTTTTCTAGAAGGTGTGGCTGGAAATCCAGAATTTAATCAAAATGATGCAATACATCCGAATCCCGAAGGTGTCTCAATAATAGTGAATAATATTTTACCATTTATTCTAAATTCTCTAAACCTAATCCACTCATCGCAGTAATAAGTAGCTTCATCGCACATTACTTTTATTCATCGCAATTATTCCGCTATTCATCGATCAAATGTTTTTAATAGCATTCTCAGGGACTATAAATTTAGCACAGCAAAAATTTACCCGAAGGAGAATAAACAGATGTTAAAAGAAATTAGCGTAATAGCAGTTGCAATAACCTTTATTGGCGTTAGCAGCCTCCAGGCAAAAGAAGTTGGCACCGTTAATACCACTCAGCAAATTCAGGCAGTAAATGCTGATGGTGATATTTCCAGGTCTGATGCTAAAAAAATCGTAAAGGCATATCTTAAATCCAATAAAGCATATAAAAAGCTTAAAGTTGGAAAAGTTGTCAAAGAACAGGACAATTGGAAGGTTCTGATTACAACGAACCGGAATGCCAGAGTTCTGACCAGTTTCATTAATGACAAGACAGGTGAAATTACTATTAAACAGTAATTAACCCTACTACCCCTCTTGCCTGTCTTGACGAAGCAAGCTCCTTACCCCGGGGCTTGCTTCATTTTTTTTGACAAATTAAAACTGGAAATTTCACATTGCCCCTTTTATCGCAAATTATAAACCGTTCATCGAACAATAGTATTTATCAGCACTTTCAGGAGTTAACCTCCTAATGCCACAATGGTAATGACAGAAGGAGAATAAAAGATGTTAAAAGAAATAAGTGTAGTTGCAATCGCCTTATCCGCTATTAGCGTTAGTGGTTTACAGGCTCAGGAACCAAACAGCGGTACTAGCAATCAAGTGGTTAATGCTGTGCAGCATGTAGCCTCTGTTACCAAATCCGATGCCAAAAAAATTATGAAAAAATATCTTAAGTCTACGCGGCCTGATAAACGGTTGCGCGTTGGCAAGATCAAGAAAATAGATGATGCCTGGGAAATTATCATTACGTCAATTAGAAAATATCCGGTTTCTACGGCCTACGTAAATGACAAGACAGGTGAAATTACTTTTTAACCAGTAATTCCTACTACACCTCTTGCCTGTCCTGGCACGAAGCAAGCTTCTTATCCCGGGGGCTTGCTTCAACTTTTTTGGGTCCGTCAAAATTTATTGTCGCATAGTGTGATAAAATCCGGTTATATCTATAGCCATTATGAAATTAAATTTTGAACAGGTGGGTATTGGCCCCAATTTAATAATCCTGCATGGGCTTTTTGGCTCAGCCAATAATTTTCGCACCCTCGCCAGACAATTTGGCGAACATATTACGGTCTATAGTCTGGATTTGCGAAATCACGGAAAATCACCCCATGATAATGATGTGTCTCTTGATGCCATGGCATCAGACATTATTGATTTTATGAATAGTCTTCATATTGAGGATTCATCTGTAATGGGCCATTCTCTAGGCGGCAAGGTTGCTATGCAGGTGGCCCTCACCCACCCACATAGAATATCAAAGCTGATTGCCGGGGATATTGCCCCGGTGGAATATCCCCACCACCATGATCGCATTTTTGAAGGTCTGAATGAAATCACCCGTCGCGCGCCCGTATCCCGCAAAGAAGCCGAACAGATTCTGATGGATTATGTGGAAATTCCAGAGGTCCGATTATTTCTTCTGACAAATTTGACCAGAGGGGATGGCGGCGCATTGTCATGGCGAATCAATGTGGATGGGCTTTTAAGCGGGTATGAACATCTTGCCAAAAAACCCTCCGGAACGCCGTTCAAAGGCCCCAGCATGTTTATTCGCGGGGCTTTGTCGGATTATGTCAGAGACGAATATTTTCCAGCCATTTATGAGCTTTTTCCGGCGGCTGAGATCACCACAATGGCGGGAACTGGTCATTGGCTCCATGCAGAAAAGCCAAAAGAATACGCTGAGCTGGTTATGGATTTTCTAATCAAGGATTAAAGATATGCGCATAGCAATCATGGGCAGTGGGGGTATGGGTGGCTTTCTCGGCGCTAAATTAGCCGAAGCTCGCCATGATGTCATATTCATTGCCCGTGGCGATCATCTCAAAGCGATCAACTCGCAGGGGCTGAAACTGCTTTCTCAAGAGGGTGATTTACATATTCACCCGGCGATTGCCAGTGATAATACGCAGGATGTTGGGCTAGTTGACCTGATAATATTCTGCGTCAAACTATATGATACCCAAGCCGCCGCCCGCGCCTGCCTGCCTATGATGGGGGATAAGACATTCATTCTTACTCTACAAAACGGGGTTGAAAGTGTGGATATTATATCAGCCATAGTGGGAGATGGAAAAACCCTTGGCGGATCCATATATGTGTCGGCAAATATTCAAGCCCCCGGTGTGATAAAACATTCCGGAGGTACAAATACTATCCGTTTCGCCGAGGTTAACAATCAACCCAGTTCCAGAACTCAAACTCTGGAGCGCATTTTTGATGATGCGGGACTGATCGGGGTACGTGAAGATAATATGCAAAGGATGCTATGGACAAAATTTGTCCTGCTCTGTGCCAATGCAGGCATGGGGTCACTGACCGACAGCGGGGCACGGACCATGTGTTCCGACCCCGATGCAAAAGAAATTCTGATTAGTGCCATGTGGGAAGTATATCATGTGGCAGAGGCTATGGGGATTGAACTGCCCGTAAATACTGTGGATGATGCCCTCAACCTGATAATTTCCGCAGGACATAAAAGAGACCTGATTGCATCCCAATGCCTTGACCTGCGCAGTGGCAACCGGCTTGAACTGGAATGGTCACAGGGAACCCTGCACAGACTGGGTAAGAAATATAACGTACCAACCCCCATTAACAGCACCGCCTATGTTGCTTTAAAAAGATTCGCAGGTGGCAGGGCTAAAGTCGCACCCTGATTTTAGTAACACTGTCAATAATTTGCTCAATAGCATAGTCTATTTCCGCTTCTGTGGTCATGCGGCCAAATCCTATGCGGATGGAACATTCTATCTGCTTTTTGCTTAAGCCCAGGGCGGTTAATACGTGAGATGGGCCTGGCTTTTCAGTGGAACAGGCCGATCCTGTTGATATGGCTATATTTCGAAGTTCCTTGACTAATAAGTCCCCTTTAACGCCCTCAAAGGAAAAATTCAGGTTACCGGGGTAACGCTGTGTTTCTGAACCATTGAGCCGCACGCCATCCAATTTCCCGATAATTGACAATTGTAGTTTTTCTGCAAGCGCGAGAATATGATCATGGTCATTTCCAGCTATCTTACAGGCAGCACCCAATCCCGCACATAGTGCGGGTGCCAGAGTTCCAGACCGAAGCCCCACTTCCTGTCCGCCGCCATCAAAGAGTGCCAATGGTCGAAGTCGGGCATCATTACGCCGATAGAGAGCCCCAATCCCCTTGGGACCATAGATTTTGTGACCGGAGATACTTAACAGATCAATATTCAGGCCAGTCATATCAAGAGGTATTTTGCCAACTGCCTGCGCGGCGTCCGTATGAAACATAACCTGTAGTTCGGCGCAAATCTCACCGATTTTTTTCAAGTCCTGAATGACCCCGATTTCATTATTCACTGCCATCACGGAAACAAGCGATGTTTTTGCGGTAATAGTATTGCTCAATTCATCGGTGTCAATCAACCCGTCGGTATTCACCGGCAGATAAGTTACCTCAAATCCAGCTTTTTCAAGGGCGCGACAGCTTTCCAGAACGCAGGTATGTTCGGTGGCAACGGTAATAATATGGTTTTTGGCAGGATAGGCTGCATAGGCTAAGCCTTTTATGGCAATATTATTGGATTCAGTGGCTCCGGATGTGAATATGATCTCATCCGCCTGCGCCCAGATCAGATCAGCTACCTGTTTTCGGGCCACATCCACGCCGGCTTTTGCTTCCCAGCCAAAGCTATGATTTGTCGAGTGGGGATTACCATGTTTTTCGGTAAAATATGGCATCATGGCCGAAAGCACCCTTGGGTCAAGCGGAGTTGTCGCCTGATAATCCAGATATATGGGCAGCTTTAATTCTGTCACTGTCTCTTCCGGTTATAGAGTTTTATCCATGCGGCGATGAAGGCATCAACATCCTGTTCAGAGGTATTCCAGCCAAGGCTTACCCGAATGGTGGACAAGGCCTGATCTCGGCTGGCTCCCATTGCTGACACCACATGGGATGGCTTGACCTTGCCCGACGAACAGGCCGAGCCGGAACTGACGCAGATACCATCAAGATCAAAGGCCATGACCTGTGTTTCACTGGAAACTCCCGGCATCAGGATGGTGGATGTGTTGGGCAGTCTGTCTGCCCCTGCACCGTAAATAATTACACCTTCGGCATGATTATTGATCTCTTTCTCCATGCGGTTTCTGTAAATTTTTAAACTTTCCATGATTTTCAGATTTTCGGGCACCAGTTCCGCAGCTTTGGCAAATCCGGCAATACCGCAGAGATTTTCAGTGCCTGACCGTCGGCCAATTTCCTGGCCACCACCGAATATAATCGATTGAATATCTATCTTTTCCAGTGCCACCAACGCTCCTACCCCTTGTGGCCCGCTAAGCTTGTGTGCCGAAAATGACATCATATCGACGCCGAGTTTGCGAAAATCAACGGGAATTTTGCCAAGGGCCTGAATAGCGTCAGTATGAAATAATGCTCCGGCATCATGGGTAATATCGGCCAGTAATTTAATATCTTGTACTACCCCGGTTTCATTATTAGCCAGCATCAGGGACACAAGTGTTTTTTCTGGTGCATTATTTAGTGCTGCTTTCAAATCCTCTGTTGATACAATGCCATTACTATCAACAGGCAGACATTCGATGCTGCCAGAAAAATGCGGCCTTATGCCGGATATGGAATCATGTTCTGTTGTGGCGATAATGATATGATTTCTGCCTGTGGCTCTCAGGGCCAGGTTATTGGCCTCTGTCCCGCCACCAGTGAAAATGATTTTCTGAGGTCGGCAATTTATCACATCTGCTATTGTCTGACGGGATTGTTCCAGAATTTCTTTTGCTCCGCGCCCCAGAGCATGAACCGAAGAAGGATTTCCGCCAATAGTCATTACCCGTGTCATTTCCTCAATGATGTCGGGCTTCATAAGCGCAGTGGCATTATAATCGAGGTAAATCATTTACGGGACTGTTTCAGATTTTGATGCTTCCAGCAGGTCTTTTTCAGATTTATGTGTCTTGACAATATCCTGAGTATCTTTTTCAGCAAGCTCCTGTTCTAATTCCTCAATACGGGCTTTCAGGCCGCAGAGCATATCGAAAAGGCCTTCAACATCATCAACCCCTTCCATGCCGCCAAGCGACCTTGCAACCGGTTCTGTCAGTTCAGCACTTGAAACACCGTAAGGGCAAAAACGTTGGCGGCCCTTTTCTTTTGGTGGCTGAACCACCTTGGCAGGAATACCAATAACCGTTGTATTTTCCATGACGGGTTTGACCACGACAGCATTAGAGCCGACACGGGCATTCCGTCCCACATGGATAGGGCCCAATACTTTGGCACCTGCACCAACAATCACGCCCTCATCAAGTGTGGGGTGTCTTTTGCCCCCCTCTAATGATGTGCCGCCCAATGTTACCCCTTGATAAAGCGTTACATTGTCTCCGACCTCTGCGGTTTCACCTATAACAACGCCCATGCCGTGATCAAAAAATACGCCCTTGCCAATTTTGGCTCCGGGATGAATTTCTATGCCGGTCATAAAGCGGCCAAAGTGAGAAATAAATCTGCCTACTGTTGTAAATTCATTTTCCCAAGCCCAGTGAGCCATCCGGTAATAGATTAGGGCATGAACTCCCGGATAGGAAATCAAGGCATCAAATTTTGATTTTGCTGCCGGATCCCGCCTTAAAACCACAGAAATATCATGGCGAATATTGTCAAACATAATAAAATACCCAATTCTCTCTTGCTTTTGACAGGTGCTTTTATGTTATAAAACACTGATTCGGCAAGTTTTGTACATAAGTTGCAAATTATTATTACTCATATAGGTTTAACAGGCAATAGCGTCAAGGGTTGACCTTGATCAAAAAAAACTGCTCCCTATATTACTTTCATAATGATAAATTAAAAAATTTGAGAGAAAAAGACGAATATGCCTGAAGTTATTTTCGGTGGTCCCGATGGCCGCCTAGAGGGACGTTATCAGAAAGGCAAAGGGGATAATCCCCCTATTGCTCTGATTCTTCATTCCGATCCGCAGTTTGGAAGTAATATGAATCACAAGGTATGTTATTACCTGTATCATTCTTTCAAACGCAGGGGTTTTTCCGTATTGCGGTTTAATTTCCGGGGTGTTGGCCGAAGCCAGGGAAATTTTGATGACGGTATTGGCGAATTAAGTGATGCCGCCGCCGCGCTGGACTGGATTCAATCCCATAATCGTGATGCTTCTAGCTGCTGGATTGCGGGCTATTCATTCGGCGCCTGGATCGGGATGCAGCTATTGATGCGCCGCCCTGAAATTCAGGGATTTCTCTCTGTTTCACCACCGGCAAATTTATATGATTTCAGCTTTTTGGCGCCCTGTCCGGCATCCGGCCAGATCATTCAGGGAACTGCTGATACTGTTGTTTCCGAGTCTTCCGTGCAATTGCTGGTGGAAAAGCTGAAAGCACAAAAAAGTATTGATATTCAATATGATAAAATTGAGGGAGCCGATCATTTATATGTGGATTTCCACGGGCCACTGGTTCAGGAAGTTGATAAATATCTTACCACGCGCTTAGGTTATTAATTCTGGCCTATGTAGCTTCCCTCCCTTTGAAGATTGGCTAATACCAGTTGTTCCGGGAAATGTGATTGGCAGATCTAACAGATGACGACAAGCAAGATAAGCAAAAGCTTCTGCTTCCATAAAGTCACCATTCCAGCCAAGTATCTCCACAGCGTCCACAGGAATATCAAACTTGTGCAGATTTGCCATAAGCGTTTTGTTATGGCGCCCACCCCCGCATATATAAATATGTTTGGGACAAACAGGGCAATGGCTTAAACCAATCTCGATGGATTTTACCGTAAATTCCAACAATGTGGCAGCGCCATCTTCCAAAGATAAACTTTCAATACCTGGTATATTGAAAGAATAGCGATCAAGGGATTTTGGCGGCATCTTAAAAAAATATGAATTTTTCAGCCAGTGTTCTATCAAGGAATGATCAATATCTCCCTTGGCAGCTACCGCACCATCCCGGTCCATAGGCTCTGCTGTATGTTGTCTGATCCAGTCATCCACAAGGGCGTTTCCCGGCCCGGCATCAAATGCCAGCATCCTGCCTTCAATTTCACTACCGATCCAGGTTATATTGCTGACGCCCCCAATATTAACGATGGCGACGGGATATTCCGGCTCTGGGAGTATCTTGATTAAAGCCTGATGATAGAGAGGTGCCAGAGGTGCCCCCTGCCCGCCATTTTCCACATCCTTACGTCTAAAATCATTGACGACCGGAATCTGGACTTTGTTGGCTAGACGTTGTCCGTCACCAATCTGCCAGCTCCAGCCGTCATCTGGCCTATGGAGCAATGTCTGTCCATGAAACCCTATGACATCAATTTCCTTATCACTCAGCCCATTAGTTTTCAGAATTAATGCTACAGCCTGAGCATGAATATCAGTCAATATTTTTTCTAGCTTATCCAGTTGTTGACTTTGTCGTGAAGGATGGCTGAGAGAAGTTGCCTCACTCATAGCCAGTGATATTTGATGCCGTAATTCTGGTGAATAAGAAATATGGACAGCTTTCATAGTGACACTGGCAGAATGACCATCACTTTCTACAAGCGCACAATCCACCCCATCCATAGAGGTTCCGCTCATCAGTCCAATAGCCAAAAAATGTTCTGCAGGCGAATTCAATTCATGTTTCCATTTTTTATTACGCTAGGATATGCTACATGATGCGCCTATGTATTGGAAAAGAAAAAATAATGGCAACTGACATAGATAACTTTACACCGAAATCCGATTTTCTGAAAAATATGATGAATCGTGGATATATTCATCAATGTACGGATTTGGTTGCATTGGACAACAAATTAAACCACGGCATAGTTCCGGCCTATATTGGATTTGACTGTACCGCTACCAGCCTGCATGTGGGGTCGCTCGTGCAAATCATGATGCTGCGTCATTTACAGAAAAATGGCCATAAACCGATTATCCTTATGGGTGGCGGCACAACCCGAATTGGTGATCCGACAGGCCGGGATGAGTCCCGGAAAATGCTCACCGACGAAGATATAAACACTAACATGGCAGGTATTCGCACGGCATTTGAAAAATACCTGACCTTTGGCGATGGACCGACTGATGCCATTATGGTCAATAACGCTGACTGGCTGGATCAATTAAATTATATCGAATTCCTGCGTGATATGGGCCGCCATTTTACCATCAATCGCATGTTAACATTCGATAGTGTCAAATTGCGTCTGGAACGAGAACAGCCCATGACCTTTCTGGAATTCAACTATATGATTTTTCAGGCCTATGACTATCTGGAACTTGGTCGGAAATATGACTGTGCCCTGCAAATGGGCGGTTCTGACCAGTGGGGTAATATCATCAATGGTGTTGAATTGAACAGAAGAGTTGATCGTCGGGAAGTATTCGGTCTGACCACGCCACTTGTTACCCTTGCCAGCGGCCAGAAAATGGGTAAAAGCATGAGTGGCGCGGTATGGCTTAATGAAGATATGCTGTCGTCTTATGATTTCTGGCAATTCTGGCGCAATACAGCAGATGCGGATGTGGGAAAGTTGCTGCGCCTGTTCACAGACTTACCGATAGCAGAAATTGAACGGCTGGAAAGTCTGGAAGGTTCAGAAATCAATTATGCCAAGAAAATTTTGGCCAATGAGGCAACAGCCATGTGTCACGGCAAAGAAGCCGCGGAGATCGCTGAGAAAACTGCAAGACAGGCATTTGAGCAAAAGTCCCTGTCTGCAGAACTACCAACTGTAGGCGTAGCCAAGACTGATCTGGAAAAAGGAATCTCTGTCAGTGATTTATATGTGTTCGGCGGACTTACCCAATCAAAAGGTGAAGCCAGAAGACTAATTAAGCAGGGCGGCGCCAGAATTAACGATGAAAAAATTGACGATGGTGAGGCGACCATCACCTTGGTCCAGGTAAATTCTGAAGGCACCATAAAATTATCAGCCGGTAAGAAAAAACATATTCTTATCAAACCGGAATGATAGTTAGCTTTCTGGTTCTTTTTCGGGGTCAACCTCAGATTCGGGCGGCGTATTTGGAATAATTTGTTCCATATTTTCCGCCTGCTCACGTAATGTTTTCTTTTTGCCACCGATCGCACTGAAAAGATTTCGCAATATGCCCGGAGCCAATGCCGATAATGGATTGATATTAACTTCCGGGTCGTCCAGTGGCCCACTGATATTGTACGTTGCCGCAAAGATACCCTGACCCTTGCCGCCAGACAAAATAGTGCCAATCACAGGAATATTGCTCAGCAATGTATTAATGCCATAAGCCGGAATTAAAGTTCCTGAAATACTCATTTCATCATAAGCCTGATCCACAGCCCCATCAATTGTGATCCCCAGGCTTGATCCCCGAGCCCTGCCTTTGTTAATTTCCATCACACCATTATATGTTCGGAATTCCATAGTGAAATCATTGAAAGAAAGCCCGCCTTTCCTTAATTCTTCCTGAGCTTTCTCAAATTTCTTTTCTGCCAGTAGTTTAGAAAAACCTGGCGTTTCAATTACTTTAAAATCAGCCACTTTTGCATGACCACCAAGGGATATACCGTGTTCGTGTTTGACCATATCTGCGGAAATGTTCATATCTCCGCCGATGCCGAGATTAAACATGCCAAGTCCTCTGAGGGCTTCACCCGCATCATCACTGGTAAATTCAAGCTTGCGATTGTCTGTGTCGGGAATAACGGTGACTTTGATATATTTGTCATCACCCAGCGTGCCATCAAATGTCAGATGGCTAAAATCCTGCTCCCTGTAAATAGTAGATAATTTTACTTCCCCGATATGCACATTATTTTTTGTCAGCAAATTATCAACTTCTGCTTCCAGATTAAAATCAGGTAGATTGATTTTTTCGTCATCCCCACCCGTAGCCATCAATATCTCAATGAGAGAAGATGCATCAAAGGATGTCCCCGTAAGGGATGACAGATAATAATTCTTTTGCTCATTCCATTCCATTAGCATGATGATATTGGTATCTTTCATGGTAAGTTCTGGAATGAAAAATCGTGTTACCCAGTCGTCAATCATATCTATTTCAAGCTTGGCCTGAAGGCTTTCACTCTGCAGTTCAATATTCCTGATATTTACTAGACCCGGCCCGTCGAATTGCAAGTCAAAGTCAATATGTCCGGCTTTGCCCTTTTCTTTTTCCCAGCCAATAGGGGCAAAGCTGCTTTTTGCACTCAGGAGGTTGAACTGGCCGTTACCTTTGGCTAGAGCACCGCCTTTACCATAAAGGTCAAGGTCAATTTCCACAGGCCCTTCAATATAGGGATCAAAGGGCAAATGCAGTTGTTCCCACGCTGCCCCTTCAAGGGTGCCTTTAATGGTATATTTTGTGGGGAGCTCTTCTGATTTATCAAAATTCTCCAGCCATATAGAGTCAAATTCTACGCCATTGAGTATTATATTTCCCTCAGCCGTAATTCCTTTTCGGTTTACATGCATTTGCATCTGGCCATCTTCAATCGCGAGACTATCCGTTAATTTTGGAAATGAGAATGCAGTAATATCGGCATCTACCTCAAAATCCACATCCTTTAGACCAATTTTCTTAAGTAGTGGAAAGCTGAGCGAAACGATAGCTGTAGCCTGTCCGGTAATAGTGCCTTCCTTGATGCCATATTTAGAAGGATAGCCTAGCGGCTTGTTGTCTATAACACGCAGTATATCCTCTACCGTTCCATCCAGTTCCAATATAATATTAGCGACACCCCTACCCTTGAGATGAATATCGGTAAAAAGAAGGTTGGCTTTTTTAATGGATAGTTGTTCAATATTGCCGCCCGTTGCCTGTAATTGAAAAGTCCTCAGATTAAGTTTCGCCTGACCGGACATATTAGTTAATATGGGCATTGGGCGCAGATAGTGGGCTTTGATATTGTTGAAATCAAATATAAAAGTGAGCGAATCAGGCGGCAAGGCTACTTTGGCAGGAAGCTTTTCCACCTGTTCCTTTTCTGATTCTTTTGGCCACATTTCAGGGGTAATATTAACTTCAAGTTTGCCTTCGGGCACAATGCCAGCATCAATATTTTTTGTTATCCATTTATAGGCCCCTTTACCAAACTGACCCGGCCAGTAATTCTTAAGATCCAGAAACGGCAAGTCTGTAATATCTGCCTTAATGGTTATGCCCGGCTTTTCCTTTGACCCATATAATAATCCTGCACCGTTGACATGCGTTTTTCCAAGCAACAGCGAGATATTATCAAGAACAACAGAGCTTTCATTTTTTAATATATGGCCATTTAAAGCAGCATGAGTAATATCAAGAGGTTCTTGATATAAATCCCCAGGATTAATTTGTCCTCGTGCCAATGAAAGATTGAAAGCCATAACCGGAATATCAAAATTACTATCAATATTGAATTGTATATTTCCCTTTGCGGGTATGTTCAAATTTGCCAGTCCTGACAGCGCCTCAACTTTACCGGCAAGTGCTGATGGTCTCAGTCCAGAAAACTCGACAGTTGTTACGGCTTCTTTTTTCTCATTATCAAATATCATAAAAATATCGATGGGCATGATAGGGCTTGATGCCATATTTATGTCACCGGAAAGGCCAACACTTAACCCGGTATCGGTACGTTGCAGATTAAGATGGGCAGCTGGAATCTGCCATATCTGCCCGGATATTTGATCTGTAAGGGTTAATTCTGTATCCAAAAGGGAAATTTGACGCATGTAGCCAGTGGCAACGGAAGATTTTGGTGGCTCGAGTAATTCCTGCGCCATTTTGAAAGGTAAACTGTTTGACTTCTGTAATTTTTTTAAGAATTCCCCCAGCTTTTCCATAAATGGTCTATTATCAGTCGACTGCCAGGCATCGGGGCCAAGGGTATAATCTATGGACAACCCGGTGATTTCCACATCTGTGGGGGCCAGTAAGCCTCGTAACATGGCAAGACCGCTAAAGCTTGCGCCAGCTTCGGGCAGATTCAGAGTAAAATCATTTTTGCTGTCAATAATTTTTACTTCATAAAAAATAACCTGAAAACCGCTGGTGCTTGCATTAATCCCATCGTCTTGCCCGCGCCATGTCAATACCGCATCCCTGAAATCGATACTGATATTATCCACACCTGAAGCCAAAGCTGTCTTAAAATAATCACCTGCCCAATCAAGTGCAATGGGTCCGTTGCTCAAACGCCAGACAAGTATCATTACAACGACTGCAAAGCTTGCAAAAAGCCCGAGCAATATTTTTAATGTTAAGACGTATCGTTTCAAATTATTATTCTCTATAATTACTTTTTTAGGTTCAGAAAAATTGTCTTTACTCTTTAGAATAAAAATTTGCCCTAAATAAGGTATCAAATTTCATGGCGGCACATTGTACTTTTTTTCCTCTGGCTACGGACAAAATTTTTGGGGCAAGTAAGCTTGCTGATTTTGTGAAATTCTGCCAAGAGCAACAAGTAACAGATATAGTCAAATTAATTAATAAAAATAATCACCATAGTCTGTTATGTGCCATATTTTCCAATAGCCCCTATCTGTCCCACCTGTTGTTTCGGGATGCTAATTTTGCCAGACTGCTGCTGGTCAGCCCTCTTGACGACCTTTATAAAAACATATTGGACGACCTGAATAAAAGTCTGCCACTTATCAAAGACACCAGCCGGTTTATGCGGACATTGCGTCAGGCCAAGGCAAAAATGGCTCTGATTATTTCTTTTGCGGATCTTTCAGGCCAATGGCCGCTTGAAGTCATCACCCGCCGTCTTACTGAATTTGCTGAAACCTCGGTATCTCTGGCGGTAAGTCATCTCTTGCGGGCTGAAATGATCAAAGGAAATCTGGCAATTCCGCCGCACTTGACAAGTGATCAGCTTTTCGCCAACTGCGAATTGTCAAAAGGAACGGGTTATGTTGTACTGGCAATGGGTAAAATGGGCGGGTATGAGCTTAACTATTCCAGTGATATTGACCTGATCGTGCTTTATGACAATGATATTATCCAATATACAGGTCGCAAAACCGCGCAGGATTTATTTATTAAACTCACCCAAAATCTTGTAAAAATCATGCAGGAAAGAACTGCTGACGGCTATGTCTTTCGCACAGACCTCAGACTTCGACCTGATCCTGGCGCTACGGCCATAGCTCTATCCATGGAGGGTGCCGAAATATACTATCAATCCATGGGCCTGAACTGGGAGCGGGCCGCCATGATCAAGGCACGACCCGTAGCCGGAGATATTGATGCCGGCTTTGCTTTTCTCACCCGGATCAAAAGCTTTGTCTGGCGAAAGCATCTGGATTATGTGGCTCTGGAAGATATTTATGCCATTAAAAAACTGATCCATCAGCATCATGGACATAGGGAAATTTGCTTTGCCGGGCAAGATATTAAGCTCGGCCACGGTGGCATACGGGAGATTGAATTTTATGCCCAGATTTTTCAGTTGATTTCCGGTGGCCGAGAGCCTGAACTTCAGATGCCAGCAACCTGTAATGCTCTGAATGCCCTGGAAAGAGCACAAAAATTATCGGCTGAGGACAATAAAAAGCTCCAGGCGGCTTATGTTTACTACAGAACACTGGAACACAGATTACAGATGATCAATGATGATCAGACCCACTCAATGCCGGAAAGTGAGGCTGATCTGGCAAGGATCACAAGCTTTATGGGCTACCAGAATCAGGCGAATTTTGAAAAAGAACTGAAGCATCATCTGCATATTGTCCATATACTTTTCACCGACCTGTTAAAAGAATCTCATCAGGAAGGTCAGATGGATGAACATCTTCTGGCTTTTCCTCAAGACGAATTTAATGCAGAAACAATAGCGGCGATTAGCCATGCGGGATACGATGATCCCAGAGCAATTTATACTATCATTCAGTCGTGGTTACTTGGTCGTTACCGGGCGTGTCGCACTGAACGCGCCAGAAAATTACTCCATGGTTTTATCCCTGAAATTCTTGCTAATTTCAGCAGATTAGGCAAACCGGACGCAAGCTTTAAAAAATTTGATGAATTTTTATCCAGGCTACCCTCAGGCGTGCAGTTGTTTTCATTTCTCAAGGCCCAGCCCTGGCTATTGGAATTACTTTCAGAAATAATTGGCATTGCCCCTAATTTGGCCGATCAACTGGCAAAACGGCCATTACTGTTGGATGCGGTATTGAACAATGATTTTTTTGAGGCCTCTTTTACTTTGGAAAATCTGAGCGAGCATCTTGAAGGACAACTAAAGCCAGCAAATGACTTTCAGGATATTCTGGATATTAGCCGCAAATGGGCCAGTGAGCATAAATTTCAGGTTGGTGTCCAGATCCTGCGCAATAATATTGACGCTTCAAAGGCTGGAAGCAACCTGTCGATGGTGGCAGATGTTGTCCTGAACACTATGTTAAGTAAAGTCGTCAGTGAATTTGCCAATAAACACGGCTTGGTTACGGGGGCGCAATTTGCCATACTAGCACTAGGAAAACTGGGTGGGCAGGAACTTACGACCATATCTGATCTGGATCTTGTATTCATCTATGATGCAGGAAAAAATGATGGGTTTTCCAATGGTAAAAAACAACTTTCAGTAAATCATTATTTTGCCCGGCTCAGTCAACAACTCATCAACGCACTGACGGCAATGACCGGAGAAGGCAAGCTCTATGAAGTGGATATGCGGCTGCGACCATCTGGAAATGCCGGGCCTATAGCGGTAACGCTACAAAGTTTTGAAGAATATCAGACGAAAAGTGCCTGGACATGGGAACATCTTGCCCTGACCCGTGGCCGGGTAATAGTCGGCGAACCTGAAATCAGACGCAAGATAACATCTGTCATTGAGCATGCCATCAAAAATAGAAATCGGGATGACCTGTTGCAGGATGCTGTCGAAATGCGAGAAAAACTGCGTAAAGAATTTGGCACAACGGATATATGGTCCATCAAACATGTGCGTGGTGGTCTGGTTGATATTGAATTTATCTGCCAATATCTAATTTTGAAACATGTGTTGGATAAGCCACAAATACTGGTTACAAATACCCTTGATCAGATTTCCCAATTAAAAAAACACGGTATTTTGACCAATGATACAGCCAATATACTCTATCAGTCATGTAATTTCTTGCAAAACCTTCAGGTTATTCTACGTCTTTGTCTTGGTAACAGTTCCCAACTTTCCGAAAAACCGCAGGGTTTGGTTGACGCGCTATGCGAGAGATTTGATGTAAATTCACTTGACAATCTGACGCAAAAAATTACCACAACTCAAAGGCATATCACTAAAATTTATGGTGAAACTTTTACTCATCAATCACAAGAAAACTAAGGATATATCATGCTCGAAATTGGCCAAAAAGCCCCTGACTTTTCTCTACCAAATGAAGCAGGTAAAATAGTATCTCTCAATGATTTCAAAGGGGTTAGTTTAGTTCTATACTTCTATCCAAAGGATAGTACACCAGGCTGCACAACTGAAGCCAAAGGGTTTACGACCAAGCTAGATGAATTCAAGGCCGCAGGTACGGCTA
>JAJFIP010000258.1 GCA_021774875.1 Emcibacter sp. | reverse complement strand
GTGAGTCTGACGCACAACCTGTTGAAGTTGTTTCGTTTTCAAACGGCCTGAAGCCGGGCCGTTTCCGGCCTGCGCCGGGAAAAATCCCCCCACCCACCGACCACAAAACCCCGACAACTTGTTCTCGGACAGACTCCTAGGCCGGTTACGTACTGGGAGTGATCCAAATACTCAGGATGATCAAGGGCAAACACCGTTACATGTGGCTGTAGCTGCTTCGGAAGTCACGATGGCGATCATTCTAATTGAAAACGGAGCCGACATTAACCAAAAAGACAAACAGGACCAGACACCCATTGATCTGGCGAAACAGCATCCTAATAAGGCATTCTCTCAAAATTTCATCTCTTTAATGCAAAAGCGAGATGTGTTGGTGAAAGAAGGCAAGCACAAAGTTGCAAGAGTACCAAAAACTCATCCTGTTTCGATTTGGTTGGAACCACTCAAAACGCAGCATGCCAAGCTCAAGAAAATCGATGAACGGTTCCGAATCCTGGGGTCGTTACAGAATCCACCACCTAAAAAAGACGTAAAAACACAAGGAGAAATGCTGATTGCAGCTACGTTATCTGCGTCTGCATTTCTGGATAAATATTCCAATACAAAACGTGGTCCTCGTCGCGGATTACAGGAAGAACTGGAACTCGTCCGCGAGATGCGGAGCATGGTTGAACGTTCCACGATTATGCTGCAAAAACTGTCTCAGCTCCAACTTCCACAAGATGAAGATCCGAACTACGATCAAAAAACCAGAAGTATTGCCCATCAGGCAGCTTTGGCTTACCTCAAGCATGAGGTTACTGAGCGACTGGAGCGTGAGGGATTGGGGGAGTTTATCAAAGAGGAACACCTGGAGCTATTTCGACAGCGGTCATCCCAACAGCTTGAGAAATCTTTGCAAGGCTATTTGAACGAGCAACTGGTACAACGAATCGGAATTCGTTTGAACGACTTGAAATCGTTGAAAGCGGCGGCACGAGCGAAAGTGCGGCATCACATCAATCTCGAAGTTGCAAAGTTGGTTCTGAATATCTCAAGCAATCAACTCGTTTTAAGTTTTGCCCAAGATGTGATTCTAGATTTCCTGGAAGAGCAACTGTGGCCTCTGATTCGAGAGGGGCTTCGTCCTAAAGGCAACCTCGAAGAACGGACTTATGCCTCGGTCGAAACGCTACTTAAATCGTGTGAAGAATTAGCAGCGCTGAGTACAACAGACCCTTCGAAACTCGATGTGAGTGAAGCACGCAAAGTGCTACGAAGGGCGGAGGGACGCCTGAATGCCATGCGTTATCTTTTGAAAGATGCCAAGAATGCCAAACGCGAAGATCTGTTGAGCGAACTCGAATTAGCGAAAAGCTTGCTGGCCACTCGATACAATATTGTTTCTTACCAATTCATGCTTGATCCGGACAACGAAGTGCACCAGCAAGTGTCGGACGAAAATACGATTATGAAAGGTCTGCTGGAGATCGCCCGCTATCTCGTTGGTCATATTTCAGAATCGAATCTGGTATTGCAGGGGTCAGGTCGTGTCGAGACTGCTTCGTCTTTCGCCATCAGTCCCACGGTGGTAGAATTTGACCAGGAAGGTTACCAGCGTGAGAAAGCGAACAGGCCGGAAGTCGCAGTGAAGCGGAGGCGATTTTATAAGGTCTGGCAAAAAGAATATGTGGTGCGAAGTCTGTTCAACGGTCGTAAGATCTATAGCTACCGTTTCTGGAGGCCATCACGTGCCGGGGATATGTCGCCTCGAATCGGTAACTATGCCTGGCTGTGTGGAGTCAGACCGGGAACGCATGTTATTCAGGCGCGTGTTGTTACTTTGGATGGAGAAGTTTACGACTTTGAATATGAGCTGGAAGTCAAACCGATCTCCCAGAGAAGCCGGGACGGTTTAGATTATGCTTACAAAAAAATCAAAAGTGAACGGGGAAAATTTCAACGTGCTAACACTACCAAGAAAAAAGCACAGGCGGCCCGATACTATAGCAGCGCGCTAACTTCTTATATGTACAAGTTCATGCGAAGTCGTGGTGAAAAGAGCTGTGATGTTCAGCAGTATCTGGATGAGTGTAATGCCGTCGCAGCATGGCTGCTAAAAGGAGAGCCGGATGAGGGACGCACTTTAGAAGCACATTACATCAAGATCATGGCAGCGATGTGCAAAATTTGCGAACAACAGGGGACCGCTGCTTCATTCGAAAAAGCCAAGCAGTATACCGCGCAAGCCGAAAAGGTACAGGCACGTCCTGGACTCAGAGGTATCAGAGCCATGGCAGATTGTTATTCTGCGCTGAAAAATATGTCCGTTGCAGTATTCAACGATATCCCGCTAGGACGCCAGTATCATGAGAAATTTATCCAGGCGCAACTGAATGCCGGGATTAATCTGGTGGGGATCGACTGGGTTCGGAATGAATTCCCCAAACAGATTAAAGTACCCGAGAAGACGAAAACAACAGCTACGAATGATTGAGGCCGTTTGGTCAAACTTTCACCTTCACGTTTATGTCTTCAATGGCCGCATTCGGAGCATTCTTCGAAACGGACTTCATTCCATTCTTCATGCCAGTCTTACCGGTGTAGCCTTCGCTGCTTCCGATCACCTGCTGATTCTTCGCCTTCAGTACGAAGTAGTGTTCGCCTGCCTTGTTGGTCTTCTCCTCATAGCGATCAGAATCAGCAGCGTTTGCCTGAACCGAGACAATTCCCTTCTTCGCTGTTTCCTTCGAGGCATACATCTGGCTGGCGAGGATGACTTCACCGTTAGTAGCGAGAAGGTGGAAGAAGAACTTGCCGTTCCGTGCTTTCTTGATTTGAAACTTGGCTGGCATGGTGGTTCCTTTCTAATGCCGTAACAGGACTCCCTACCATCGGAAAGTGAGGCCTGGAGTCAATGATAGTCAATAAGGTTTTATGGCCAAGTAGAGTGTATCAACTCAAAGTAAATATTCCTATTTCAAAATCGGGATATAAGCGTATCCATCTGCTTGTAAATTAACGAGCGCAGTCAATGCAGAAACGGCAACATCAGAAAAGACAACCACATCTTCCGGCTTTCCTCCTTTACCGATTAAAGATTGACCACACACGAAGATCTTCACCCCCGCTTCATGGAGTTCGTGCAAACAATCCAAGTTTGGGTTGCCTTCTGTTCGAAATCGTTTGGAATACTTATCAGCGTTGAGAACTGTAAGCGTCGCGTCACCGTGAAGAATAATCGCGATCTGTGGGATAACCTTTTCCTTACCAGCTCCATGATAGATATTGACATATTTCGCTATTTTCTCGAAAGCAGGGTTCAGCTTGTGAGGGTCACCACCTTTAGTAAGATCAACACAGATCTTACTTTCGTCGCGGGGTTGATGGACAGCATTAGGCAGTTTGACAACCTTGCCATACTTCTTGATCGCCGGATTTGTGAACTCAACATTCGTCGATTGAATCTTATCGGGAACTGGATGGTTCTTCATGGCTTCCGCAAATCCGTGTTCAACGAATCCTGAGACGGCTTTCGCATGTGCCTTGATAAGTTTCGCTACATAAGGATCTTCTGACGTTTCCGTAACGCTAACTCCCTTTTTTGTTTTCTCATATGACATCGTAATTTTGTCAGTGTGTTTGAATAATTCAGCGAATAATGGATCGCGAAGCCGAATCGGCTGATTCTCTTCAACGCGGTGTTGCATCCACAGAACATGTTCCTTAATTTTCGTAGCAACTTTGGGATCATCGGATTCTGTAACGGTTTTTACACCATTTGATAGTTCTTTGACATTGCGCGTGATCTTCTTGTGATTCGTCAATAGAAATCGAAAGACCTTATGGTCTCGATCATGGCCTTGTTCCTGCCTTCCTTTTCCTCGTCCAAAGCCACGTCCTGGCCCAGGCTGCGCCATCACAGCACTTGCACTTGCACTTGCACTGATTAAAATCAACAACATTATATTCTTCAAATAACTTGCCATAGATTTATCAACTCCTTCATTATGATTCTTTTCTAATAGGTGATTTCGACTCTGGATTGTCTTTAGCAAGGTTTCATGCACGTCCTTTTAACATGCCTTTCCAGTACAACACTGGCAACACATACTTTTTCAGGAGCCACATACTCCAACGTTCCTTGGCTTGATCGAATGGAAAAGTTTCGTTTGGGTGCTTGTCGTAGTCAAATTCAGCCAGTACCAGTTTTCCATATCCGGTCACCAAAGGGCATGAAGTGTAACCGTTGTACTTCGCCGCTAGCGGTTTCCCAGACATTAAAGCACGTAGGTTTTTTACCAATACTGGAGCCTGCTTGCGAATGGCTGCTCCCGTTTTTGACGTCGGCAAATTACTGCTGTCACCAATGGCGAAAACATTGGGATAGCGAACGTGTTGCAAAGAATGCTTGTCAACGTCCACCCATCCATTTGCATCTGCTAATGGACTTCGGGCAATGAAAGCCGGTGGTCCCATAGGCGGCGTGACATGGATCATGTCGTAATGAATTGAGATTTCCTCGCCTGTCTGCGTATGTTGAAATATAGCTTCATTCGTATCGGAGCTAACAGCGACTAAATTGTGATTGAATCGTGTCTCGATACGTTTTCGCTCGATCACTTCGTCTAGAACATTCCGATATTTTTCAACTGCAAAAATGTTGTTGATTCCCGATGCGAAAATCACACGAGTTTTTTCGCGCACCCCATTCTTGCGAAAGAAGTCATCCGCAAGATAGCAGATCTTTTGCGGAGCGCCACCACATTTAATTCCCGTTACGGGCTGAGTAAAGATAGCCGTGCCTCCTTTAAAATTTCGTATGCTATCCCACGTACTTCCAACCGTCTCAAAAGAATAATTACTGCACACGCCATCTTCGCCAAGACTTTCCTTCAAGCCCTTGATGACATTCCAGTTGATCTGAATGCCCGCGCAGACGACAAGATAATCATATTGGATTGTTTTCCCACCTCGCGTTGTTATTTGATTATGTTGTGGATCGAACTCCGCTACCGCGTCTTGAATCCATTTCGCTTTCTGAGGAATAACAGAAGCTTCGTCACGTCTTGTTGCTTCTTTACGAAAAGCCCCGGCGCCAACAAGCGTCCATGCAGGCTGATAGTAGTGACTGTCCGAAGGGTCAATAATGACAACATCAGTCTTGTTGAACCATCCCCTCGTCAATTTCGCAGCCACAGATATTCCTGCAGTTCCGCCGCCAACAATGACAACCTGATGGTGTGTGACAGAATCGTTAGCCCCCTGAATTTGATCATTGTTCGTTAATGAGTGAATCGACTTTGAAATCATTAGTTTTCTCCCTATTGTATTTCTAAAGACATGCGTCGTGAATCTCATTGTTTTCCCCTTTAACCTTGATGTCTGACGACGGGGTTAGTCTTATTCGTCAGTTCCAGATCGACATCTAAAGGTACATTTACTTGCGGCGAACTCGAAGGTACTAGCTTGCTACCCTCATTAATGATTACGAATCCTCCCAGCAGTACTAGAAAACCTGCGAAAACTTTCTTCAGCACTTGTTGATTAAGTCGTGCATTGATCCTTTGACCTATCATGCTGCCAATCGCTCCAATCAACGTAAAGATCAAGATTGTTTCCCAATTGACCGTCATGTCGTGAGCCAATAGATAATGCTCGTACTTAGCAAAGCCCACTGCTGCCTTGATAGCGATGATCACCAAACTCGTCCCGATGGCCAGTCGCATTGGGAGCTTTCCCAATATGACCAATGCAGGAACGATCAAAAATCCTCCCCCCACTCCTACAAATCCTGTTACGATTCCGACGATGCTCCCATCAGTGGCAATTCTCCAGATCGGAGAACAGTGCATCTGTGCATCGTTTGATTCATTCTCTTTGATAGCGCCTTTAGGCTTCCAAAACATTGCAAACGCTGCTGCCAGTAGAACACTGCCGAAAACAACCAACTGCAATGCTTCCTCAGCAAGCCCACCTAGCGAAGCGCCAACAAACGTCCCCATCATTCCAGGTATGCCGAAGTATAAGACACTTCGCCAGTCGATTTGTTTTGATCTCGCATAGGGAATAACGGCGGCAATCGAAATTAAACCCACAATGGCCATCGACTCCGTGATCGACTCTTTTGTCCCGTGTCCCACTAAATAGATCAATACAGGAACAGTGATAGCCGATCCACCTGATCCAAGTAGACCGAGCGTCAGGCCAATAACCAGTGAACCAATCATAATGTAGCTCATTGCGGTATTCCGATTCGATAATAGAGCGATATTGGAATCTGCTGATAACCTGATTCCCTAACTTCTTGGCCAGAAACCCTTTAATACTGGAATCTAAATTCCTTACAGACTCCTATGGATGACCAGTAGTTTTAGAATCGATTTTAACCTCACCAGTATTTCATACTTCCTGACACAATTATATCGCAATGTCGCGATATATCAATGTATATTCTTGTTAAGATTGAGAATTTCCCTCCATCTTGGTTGCGGTGATAAGTAAGCCAACCTCTACAATGTGCTAAATAGTAGAATACATCGTCGGAGCACTCGCAGTGCCGAAGCGAAACATGAATCTGATGCATATCATGATATTTATCGAATTCACAGAATTAGCAAATTCTGTAACGAGTTCTTATTTCACATAAAGATACTTCTTTTAAAAATCCCCTGACCATCTGAAACCAATGTCTTGATCAGCGACATTCGATCTTCTCTTTTGTAGACGTATTGCTGTTGAGGAGGTAGACTAAATGTAATGTCGGTAGAGATTTACTTGCCTTTGAACGTAGATTATCTCACAGGTGGTCTGATGTCGCAATTCCCCAGGAAACCGATTCGTCTGCGAAACCTGGAACAGCAGATTGATCAAGCGTTTGATGAACTCATTCACGGACAATGGGGGCTGGGTGCTCCAACCAGTCCCTGGCAACCTGACATCGACATTTATGAAACGCCGGACAGTTATTTCGTTGAAGCGGATGTCCCCGGGGTTCTTCTGGATGAAATTCACGTCGAAGTAGATGAGCATTCTCTGACGATTTCAGGCTGGCGGCGTTCGGGTTGCGTTGAGAAATCAGCACAGGGCGTTTGTATCGAACGCAGGAAGGGGAGCTTTTCTCGTCGTTTCTCACTCGAGCATGCGGTCGATCCACACCATGTCGAAAGAGAGAATCAAGCTGGCACGCTGATGTTGCGAATTCCCAAACAGAAACTGAAAAAACAAACATAATCACTGAGCAATCTGGCGAGGAATTCCATGACGGATAGACCCTGCTATCGCGAACTGACCGCGAATGAAGTCACTTTGGACATTGATCCAAAATCATTTGGTTTCAAAACAACAGCAGAATTAGAGCCTTTGACAGAGATCATCGGTCAGCCACGTGCCTTACGGGCACTTGATCTGGGGACAGGAATTCGTCATCCCAACTACCATATCTATATTGCAGGGCTGGTGGGAACGGGGCGTATGGAGTTGATTACCCATGCTTTGCGTCAGCGGGTCCTGGATGACTCGATTCCGCCGGACTGGGTGTATGTCAATAATTTCGATGAACCAGATTGTCCGCTGGTAATCAGTCTTCCTGCAGGGCAAGGGGTACAGTTTCGACAAGAGATGGAGACTCTGATCGAACAATTGCAGGAATCTCTACCAAAAGCTTTCAAAGAAGAAGATTTTGGCAAGGAAAAAGAAAAACTCCGGCAAGTCTATCGCAAGCGCGGTGACGAGGTTTTTGAGAAGCTTGAAAAATTGGCCGAGCAACATACCATGACGGTTCAGCAGCTTCCAGACGGAGAGATTATATTCATCCCGTTAAAAGACAACCGTCCGATGACACAACAGGAAATCGAGCAACTAACTCCCGAGGAAATGAAAGTGCTGGATAGCCATCAGGACGAACTGGTGGAAATGGCCGGGCGCGTACTACAGAAACAACGGGAAATCCAACGTCAACTTTTGACCGATGTACGAGAAGTCGCGCAGCGGTTCGCCATTCAACTGGTTGAACCCCTCATAATAGAACTCCAACAAAAGTTTGACAATCCAAAGCTCAGCAAGTGGCTTGATCGTTTCAAAGTGCATGTCATTGATCACCTCAACCTGTTCCGTGATATTACTGATATGCCGCCCCAAGCAGCGGCGATGTTAATGGGCGAGGGAGCCACCGACCCGGAACAACGTTTTCTGGAATACCAGATCAACGTTGTTGTGGATAACAGCCAGTTGAAAGAGCCGCCGATCATTGTTGAGGATTCTCCCAATTACCGCAACCTGTTTGGAACAATTGAGCGGGTTGTTGATCGTGCCGGTCGTGTGATTACCAATTTCACACGTATCAAATCTGGCAGCATTCTGAAAGCCAATGGCGGCTATCTTGTGGTTAACCTGATGGATGCGCTCGTTGAACCGTTTGTGTGGAAAGAACTGAAACGCGCACTGAAAAGTCAGTCACTGGGAATCCAGGTTCAAGATCCTTTTTCGATGTTTGCTGTGACCGCGTTACAACCTGAATCGATCCCGCTCAATGTGCGTCTGGTCGCTCTGGGAGAACCGTTGATCTACCATTTGTTATACCTGCATGATGAGGATTTTCGGGAAATCTTTCGTGTGAAAGCCGACTTTGATCCGGAAATGGATCGCGACGCCGAGACGGGGTTGATTTATGGTCGCCTTGTTCGTCAGCTTTCAGAAAAAGAAGAGCTATTGCCCTTCGATGCACCGGCTATCGCGGAGCTGGTATGTGTTGGTGCGCGGCTAGCGAGTGACCAGAAAAAAGTGACATCCATCTTCAGCCATTTGGCCGATGTGGCACGCGAAGCCAGTTTCTGGGCCAGTAAGGAAAAGCTCAAAGTGGTCAAGGCAAAATACGTCCGCCAGGCTGTGCAGGAGCGTGTTTTTCGCTCAGACCTGATTGCCGAAAAAATTCGCGGACTCATTGCTGACGGGACACTGTTAATTCAAGTGGAAGGTACCGCAGTCAGTCAGATTAATGGGTTGTCTGTAGCCGACCTGGGTGATTATGCCTTTGGTCGTCCGTCCCGATTAACTGCCAGTGTGGGAGTCGGAACAGCCGGCATCATCAATATCGAGCGAGAAAGCAGGATGAGCGGCAGCACGTTTGACAAAGGGATGCTCATTCTGGAAGGACTGTTACGAAATTATTATGCGGTCGAACAACCTTTGACGCTGTCTGCTAGCATTGCCATGGAGCAAAGCTATGGTGGCGTAGATGGTGACAGTGCCTCTGTCGCAGAACTGCTCTGTTTGCTGAGCGCCCTGGCTGATGTCCCTCTCCGTCAGGACCTGGCGGTCACGGGGTCGATCAATCAGTGGGGCAAAGTACAGGCGATTGGAGGTGTGAATGAAAAGATCGAGGGTTTCTTTGACGTTTGTTATGAGTACGGACTGACGGGAACACAGGGAGTCTGCATTCCGGAATCGAATGCACAAAATCTCGTGTTACGGGCCGATATTGTTAAAGCGATTCAGCAAAACCAGTTTCACGTCTGGACTGTTACCGATATCGATCAGGCAATCGAGCTCTTTACTGGTATCCCCGCTGGTGATATTTCTGACAACAGTAGTTTTCATGGACGTGTACTTGAACGACTGACAGAAATTGCGACTCTGTTAGAGCAACAAAAGATGACGGACACCGGCCGCCTGTTGTGGACTCCAGGTATACCTTTGGGGCTCCCCCCTGACCCCAGACCACCGCTGCCGGGACAATAGTCATGAGAAGCCAACTGATGACAGAACGAACTATCCTGGCTCTGGGAGGCAACGCATTTGCGTCGCCGGGAAAACCGCTCACGATGGCCCGGCAGTTTGAATTCGCCAAACTGGTTTTTCAATCACTTTCTCCTTTGCTGATTGATCATAGGGAACTAGTCATTTCTCATGGCAACGGTCCTCAGGTAGGTCACATGCTGATTCGCGTGGAGGAAGCGTTAGGCAAAGCCTATGCGGTTCCGCTGGAAGTTTGTGTTGCGGAGTCGGAAGGAGAACTGGGGTATGTGATTATTCAAACGCTGCACAATGTATTGAATGAATGGAGGCAACATCGTCCTATCGCTTCAATACTGACACAAGTGGTTGTTGATCAGAAAGACTCCGCCTTCGAAAGCCCGACAAAACCGATCGGACCGTTTTACACTGATGAACAAGCGGATGAAGTACGTCAACGCGGGTTTCCGTTACGCGAAGAGACGGGGCGTGGTTTCCGACGTGTTGTCCCCTCTCCCTATCCACGTGAGATCGTAGATGTCGATGTGATCGAATCATTACTGCGAGCAGGTGTGCTAGTTGTGGCAGCGGGAGGTGGTGGGATTCCCGTCATCCGCGATGGTGAGCAAATGCGGGGCGTCGAGGCCGTTGTCGACAAAGACCTGACATCCGCATTACTAGGTGAGTTAATCGATGCGCGTCTGATGCTGATTTTGACCGACGTACCCTGTGCGTATCAAGATTTTAATACACCAAATCAAAGTCCGATCGGCAGAATTGGAATCGCTGAAGCCCAGCAACTGCTCAATGAGGGACATTTTGCGGAAGGCAGTATGAAGCCAAAAATCGAAGCCGCGATCCAGTTTTCCCGGCGGTCCGGTTGCCGCACAATCATCTGTAACGTAGACATCCTGGATCAAGCGTTGAATGGTCTGGCAGGAACGATCATCGAACAAACTGAAAAGAAGGTTTGATTTTATGAACTCGAAGTTCAATTGTATCATTGTTGGTGCTGCAGGCCGGGATTTTCATGATTTCCAAACGTTTTTCTGTAAGAATCCTGAATTCAATGTCTGCGCTTTTACTGCCACACAAATTCCATTCATTGATTCGCGTGTCTTTCCACAATCTCTGGCAGGTTCGAACTACGATGCGGATATTCCCATTTTCCCAGAAGAACAACTGCCGAAACTGATTCGCCAGTTCGATGTCGATTTCGTTTTCCTGGCCTATAGCGACCTTGCTCATGAAACGGTCATGCATACTGCCTCTCTGGTGCAGTCATGTGGGGCGAGCTTTGTCCTGCTTGGACCACAGCACACGCAACTGAAGTCAATAAAACCGGTGATTGCTGTGACTGCAGTCAGAACGGGTGCCGGGAAGAGTCCACTAACAAGATGGATTACGTGTCGACTTGCTGAATTGAGAAAAACACCGGCCATCATTCGACATCCCATGCCTTACGGCGATCTGGAACGACAGCGCTGCCAGCGGTTCTCCACCGAGAATGACCTGGACGATTTTAATTGTACGATTGAGGAACGCGAGGAATATGAACCCTATCTGGAGTTGGGATTTTCCATCTTCGCAGGCGTCGATTATGAAATGATCCTGCGTACGGCCGAATCGGAGGCAGAAGTGATTCTGTGGGATGGGGGAAATAACGATTTCTCGTTCATCAAACCAGATTTGCTCATCACGGTTGCCGACGCATTACGTCCCGGTCATGAAGTGCAGTATTACCCCGGCGAATCCAATCTGCGGATGGCGGATATTGTCGTGATCAACAAAGTGGCTTCCGCAGATCCAGCCGACATTTCGCTGATCAGAGCGAATGTGAGACAACTGAATCCAACCGCGGAAGTGATTGAGTCGAATCTTGAAATTGTCGTCGATGAACCTCAACAAATTGCAAATCGTACGGTGCTTGTGATCGAAGACGGCCCTACCCTACTCCATGGCGGCATGGCGACAGGAGCGGGATATTGCGCAGCCCTTCAGTTTCAGGCTGCGCGAGTGATCGATCCACGTTCTTTCGCTATAGGAAGTATTGCAGAGGCATTTGAAAATCACCCACACATGGGACAGATCTTGCCAGCCCTGGGTTATTCGCCGGAACAAAGAGAGGAGTTGAGCGAAACCATCAATGCCTCAAATGCCGATCTCATCATCGATGCCACCCCGGCCGGGCTCGCACATGTTGTCCAAACATCAATTCCTGTTGTCCAGGTCCGGTATGAGTTTCAACAGGTTTCAGGAAAGTCCCTTAAAAAAATCATCGAAGAATTTCTACGCGGTTGAGTTCCCCATATGGTCAATTTATTCAGCCGTGCCGGGGCAGGTCTAATACACCGGCAAATTTTGTCATCTTTGTGATTCCGAACTGGAATGCATTACTTGATCAGAAGGACTTTCGCCCCTTGTACCGGTGCTCGCTTGAGATCAGTCAAAGCTCGATTAGCCTCCTCCAGTTCATAAAGTTCAACTTTGGGTTTGATGGGAATTTCTGCTGCAATTGTAAGGAATTCCGCAATATCGTAATGCGTCACATTGGCCACGGTTTTGATTTCCCGCTCCATCCAAAGATGATCGTGATAGCTTAGATTGAGTAGCGTTTCCTTGTCTGATTCTTCTTTACGAATTGCGTTAATCACCAATCGTCCTGCCGGACGGAGATTCTTTAAAGCCTCTAAAATCGGTTTCCAGGCAGGTGTGGTATCGATTATCGCATCTAATTTATCTGGAGAACAATCCGTGATATCACCGGCCCACGTTGCCCCCAGTTCCAATGCAAACTGCCGAGCATCCTCGTCCCGGGCGAACACAGAAACGGCACTGTCCGGAAACAGATAACGAGCGAGTTGTATAACAATATGAGCTGAACCACCGAAACCGATTAGCCCAAGCGATTGACCGTTCTTGAGATTGGTGAGTTTCAAGGCTCGGTAACCGACAGCCCCCGCACATAAAAGCGGGGCCGCTTCCGCATCGCTGAATATTTCTGGTATGTGGTAGGCATAATCTTCTCCTACTGTCATGTATTCGGTATATCCGCCGTTGACGTCCCGACCTGTGGCCTTGAATTCAGGACTTAAATTTTCATCAATTTCGCCCGTTGATGAATGAATCCAACCGACACCGACTCGGTCGCCAACTTTTATTTTACTGACATTCGCTCCACATTTCTCAACCCGTCCAATCACTTCATGACCAGGGATTACCGGATATTTGGGAGGAACCGTTCGACCTTCGATTTCGTCTAATTCCGTATGACAGACTCCACAAACTGATACTTTTATCAAGACCTCCCCCTCTTTAGGCTGAGGGAGAGGAACATTGCCGAACTCAAGTGGTTTATCAGTTTCACGTAAAGAAACAATCTTTGTCAGCAACATGGCCTTCATCGAACGAACTCCTTCGTGATTACGCATAATGAATTCAGTGGCCCGTATAACAAACGATTGCAAGTGCGAATAAAACGAGCAGAATCACCAAAACCGCATCTGGTCTAAGAATCCAAAAGCGTTTTTCGGCCCGATACAACAACTCCTGCCGAGGATCATCCTAAAACTCTTTCGGAAGATGTTTACGGATTTCCTCCGGTTTCAGTTTGGTGTAATCCTTGTCAAGTTCCAGCGTGACCATCTGCGACAGAGACGACGTTAATGTCTTGCGCAGCGTCCCTAGAAACAAAGGGGCAGCAACCAGAGCCAACTGATCGAATTGATTTTTCTGACGGGCCTTTTCCAAGTAGTCGACCAGCTTTTTGGCGAAATGCTCTGCTGTTTGATGCTTGAAATCTTGTTCTGGATCACCGGAATGTTGTGCGGATCCGGTCGTATCAAAGCGACCGGCACGATCCGTCTCGACGGCTTGCCGGGAAAGATGACTTTCAGGGTGAATAAAAGCATCCTGTTCTGTAAGGGTTTCCGGTTCTTCCACATCAGGTGCTAAGTATCCGGCTCGCCCAGCAAAATCAACGTGTTGCCTGAGCGATTCCGTCCCGGCTTCTTCAGGGACAAAAATACGAGCCTGTGCACGATCAGCAACTAAAATCCAAGTTGTCATTAGAGTTCCCTTTTCAAAGGCTCAGGATATTTTTCAGGATAATCATCCAGATGGTCTATTCGGCTTGTTTAAACAGACTTCTTACCGCGTACAGAGGATGATGGAACTCACTCTTATCCCAACACAGCTTTGGCTGTGCAGATTCCTCTAGTCCTCAATAAACTTAATGAAAGTACCAACAATCATATCTTTTATTACAATCCTCTTCTAGCTAATGCACAACAAAATTCAGTTAATTACTTATTTGATTTCATTTCGCATTAGTAAAACGTATTACGGCGACTATTGATTTAATCATTTTGATTGCCGATGAGTCGTTCTCCATTGTTTTACAGGACAGTCGGAGAAGAACAACTTTATCTTAACAACTTGTAGTTTATTTAATGGAATTCATTCCATATCGGAAATAAAATATATTGAAGCAGAAAGATCAATATTAATTGAAGACAGAAGCATTTAGAGGCATGAAAGAATTCATTCACCTATAATGTTTTAATGTAAATTAAAATCATTCGATTGAATGCTGGAGAGGTGACTGTTATGCAGGAACTCGACTTCGAACGTCAGCGTGAAAAACTGGTTGAAAGCGAATTGCGAATACTGGGAATTCGTGATGAAGCGGTGCTTCATGCAATGCTCTCCGTGCCGCGTGAAGAGTTTGTCACCCCTGAGACGCAGGAATTTGCCTACCGAAACGTGCCATTGCCGATCGGTATGGGGCAGACGATTTCTCAACCTCTTATTGTAGCCTTAATGGCGAAAGCGCTGGAGTTGGAGCCGGACGAAAAAGTGCTCGAGATCGGAACCGGATCAGGTTATGCGGCAGCGGTTCTTTCTCGGATTGCGAAGGAAGTCTACACCATCGAACGGTATAAAGAACTGGCGGAAACGGCTCAGGAGCGACTGCAAAAGCTCGGTTTTAATAATGTGCATGTTTTCCATGCGGACGGAACGCGCGGTTGGCCTGAAAAAGCCCCCTTCGATGCGATCGTTGTGGCTGCGGGCAGCCCTGGAGTTCCCGCGTCTTTATTGGAGCAACTAAACATTGGCGGGCGTTTGGTGATTCCTGTTGGAGAAGAAAAAGACTTGCAGAACCTGTTACGTGTCATTCGTCGAGACCATGACGACTTCGAATATGAGGAACTGGGTGATGTCCGGTTTGTACCCTTGATTGGTGAAGCGGGCTGGAGTGAGGAAGAGAAAATCGAATCTCCTAGTCTTCCTACCAAGCGTCCACCAAGAAAACCAGGGTTGCCTGAAATGATTCGGGACGTTGCAGAGCCGATATCCTCCCTCCACAACCTGAATATGGAACCGTTATTACAAAGGATTGGAGACGCTCGTCTAGTGCTGATCGGTGAGGCCTCGCATGGAACCTCAGAATTCTATCGCATGCGGGCCGAGATCACCAAATCCCTGATACAACAGAAGCAATTTGATTTTGTAGCGATCGAAGCCGATTGGCCGGATGCCTATCGAATACACGATTACGTCACTCATAAAGAACGTGATGAACCTCACGACTGGGAAGCGTTTTCTCGATTCCCGACGTGGATGTGGCGAAATCATGAAGTGCTCGATTTCATTCACTGGCTGCGTGAATACAATCTGGAGAAACAGTCACCCAACGATCGTGTGGGTTTTTTTGGCCTGGATCTTTACAGCCTGTTCACCTCGATTGAGTGCGTGTTGAAGTACCTCGATGCGCATGATTCAGAAGCAGCCGCTCTCGCAAGGAGTCGTTATGGCTGTCTTACCCCCTGGGAAGGAGATCCTGCTCTGTACGGTCGCGCAGCGATCACTGGAAAGTATCGCAGCTGTGAAGCCGATGTGACACGTATACTCCAAGAAATGCTGAAACGCCGTACTGAGGCTGCAGTCAAGGATGGTGAGGAACTGTTCAATGCCCAATTGAATGCTCAGCTCGTCGCTGATGCTGAGCATTACTACCGCATCATGTACTACGGCTCGGACGACTCTTGGAACCATCGAGACACGCATATGTTCAACACATTGCAACGACTCCTTGATCGCTCTGGACCGGACAGCAAAGCGATTGTATGGGAACACAATTCTCATTTGGGAAACGCAGCCGCCACTCAATTTGGGAAACATGGTCAGTTGAATGTCGGCCAACTTTGTCGCGAAACATACGGTGAGGCAGTCTACGCAATTGGGCAAGGAACCGATCATGGGACAGTTGCAGCAGCTTCGTCCTGGGAGGCTCCGATGGAGATCAAACAGGTCCGACCATCGCATCCTGACAGCTATGAACGGTTGATGCACCTCTCCGAAATAGACGCCTTCTTCCTACCTCTGACAAAATCGAAGAATCCTCAGCTGACAACCGCTTTGGCCAACAGACGTTTGGAACGGGCGATTGGAGTGATTTATCACCCCGAAACGGAACGTCACAGCCATTATTTTGATGCCTCTCTGCCGCATCAGTTTGACGAATGGATTTGGTTTGATGAGACCTCTGCGGTTCAACCCCTGACGACCCAACAAAGCAAGGAGCATGAACCACCGCACCCGTTTGCGATCATTGATCGCTGAGCATTCCGCCTTGATTGGTCATTTTTATTATGTCGATCACACTTACACGAAAATTGATGAATGAGTTCGCGGTCGCGACCGGACTCACGGGAATCGCCTCGCCCCAACGTTATCTCTGGACCGATGCTTTTGCTCTCTGTAACTACTTCGGACTGTATCGCCGGACGAAGGACGAACTCTACCTTAAGCTGTCTAAGGAACTCCTCCAGCAGGTACACCACATTCTCGGTCGTCATCGTCCTGGTAGTCCTCGTCAGGGCTGGATCAGTGGATTGACGGAAGCGGAGGGAGAGAGACATCCCACCCAGGGAGGATTGCGCATCGGTAAAAAACTGAATGAGCGTCCTCGTCATGAGGCTTTCGATTCTCAATTAGAATGGGAACGTGATGGCCAGTATTTTCATTACCTGACCAAGTGGATGCATGCTCTGAACCGCGCACATCAGGAAACCGGCGAGAAACAGTACCTGGACTGGGCCGTCGAACTGGCTGTCGTTGCTCATAAAGCATTCACTTATGAACGTACTCCCGGCAGTCCCAAACGGATGGTGTGGAAAATGAGTATCGATCTCAGTCGACCGCTTGTGGATTCGATGGGACATCACGATCCATTGGATGGCCTCATCACCAGCCTCGAACTGCAAGCAGAAGCGGACTTGATTAGCGAGCTGAGTGTGTCGCTGAATCACACAATCCATGATTACGAAAAGATGTGTGCACGAGGAAATTGGGCCACAGAAGATCCTCTCGGAATCGGCGGATTACTTGATTCAGCGATTCGTCTCATGCACACAGGCGTTACGCACAAGCCAGAACTTCAAGAGTTACTGATTCAGTTGTTGAGAGAGACCCGTTTCAGCCTGCAAAGTTATAGCCGGTCAAATCAACTCGACCATTTGGCCGAAAATCGTCTGGCGTTTCGCGAACTTGGACTGTCCATCAGTCTGAGAGGCTTGGAACTGCTGTCGTCCACTGAAACTCATGATTTAAACATATCTGGCCTTATCGCGGACCTACTGGAATACCGGCCCCTTGTAGATCGTATTGAATCCTTCTGGACAGAGCCGCTACACCGTCGTGCCAGTACGTGGATTGATCACAGAGATATCAACTCCGTAATGCTGACGACGAGTCTTGCTCCTGAAAGCTATTACGGGATGTGACGGAGTTTATTAGAAATACGCTTTTAAAACATACTGCTGGATCATACGTTGTGTGTTAAAAAAAGAACCATTTAGAGCAATCGCGTGGCGCATGATCTCGATGAAACGATCCTGGTCGTTGTAGAAGGTCGGAATGATACTCTGTTCCAATTTGGCATAAAGAGAATCCGCATCAGTCTGATGATTGTTCGATTGTCCGATTGACACACCATCTGAACCGATTGCCCAGCCAGTTATGTTCTCAATGCAACCTTCGATCCACCAACCATCAAGAATGCTTAATGACGGAATCCCATTGAGTGCCGCTTTCATACCGCTGGTACCGGATGCTTCTTGTGGAGGTTCCGGTGTGTTCAGCCACAAATCGACGCCAGCTGTTAGTAATTGTGCGAGTTCCATGTCGTAATTTTGTAAAAAAACGACGGTCACATCAGGTGACAATGACCGGCCAGTACGGATGATTTGCTGGATCATCTTTTTGCCGTCGATATCTTTAGGATGTGCTTTCCCAGCGAAAATGATTTGAATTCGTCCAACATCTCGTGAAATGCGTCGTAACTGTTCAACATCGTTAAAGATCAGATCAGCTCGCTTATACATCGCAACTCGGCGAGCAAAACCGATCGTGAAGACGTTGGAATCCA
>JAJFIP010000257.1 GCA_021774875.1 Emcibacter sp. | reverse complement strand
ACAGGATTTGTATTGAAAGCCCCAGGCTTGCATCAATTGCAGAGCTGCACCAATAAAGGCGTTTGTGGTCCAGAGATGCAGATGGGCTTGATCCGCAACGATTTTCGAGACCGGCTCTGCCATTAATGCTTCCATCGACATCGAAGGGTAATGATTTTTACTGGCAGCCCGTGAGCTATGATTGCGATACGGCCAGGGGGGATCGGCATAAACCGTAGCGAATTTGATCTTGGCATTTACGAAGACATCCAGACGGTCTACGGCCTTTCCTGAATAATTATGTCTGGGAGCCAGGTCCGGTTTTAACGTGGCCTGATATTGTTTTGCGATCCGCAACAGAGCCGAAGTCGTGAGTTCTTTTTCCGAATCAAGGTGTGATTGAACGTATTGCTGAAACAGGTCATCCGGGATGCTGGCGATCTGTTGATAACGGGAAGAGTCCGACTTGGAAATTCCCAACTCCTCTAATCTGAGAGGGCGTTTGTCTTGTCCGTTTGGCAAATTTGACTTTGAGTACTGATTTCCGGGAGCTGACTTGGCGAGTTGCATTTGTTGTAGCATCAAACCAAGTTTGCGTTCGGCCTGGATTTTGACCAGTGAAGCATCCAGCAAGAGATTTCGCCCCAGTTTTGCTTTGCGAACATAGGCTTTGATTGATTCCGCCTGATCACGCAATTGTTTCACGTCATCAATGGATTTTGCCTGAGAGAGTGCAGAATGCGCTTGAGAAAGCAAAATCAATTCTTGGGGGTGTTTCGGATTCTTATTTTCCGTCTTTGCACTGGCTGACTGAAGTGGGGAACTGGGACCTGCCTCAGTTTTAAGGATTTTATCGCCCATGATGTTCTCCTTGTCTCGGGTTGCGAGAGCTGATACTGAAAAGATTTGAGAGGCGGTGCCTTCCTCTCAAATCAAAACCTTCAGATGATGTCATCTAAAACATTTGGCTTAGTATCGAAACCATCACTTTGAGGAATCCGATTAAGCAAAAACCAATCAAAAAATTGAACGCATCACGTGCCGTGGGCCACGGACGAGATTCCATTCGGAAGAAAGTGGGTTTCTGGCCTCCCTTCAATAAAATTTGAGCCAGATTATCTCCTTTGGTTCCATTACCGGTATTTGTCTGAATGAAGTCAGGCAAATCCTCACCAGTAATGATATACAACCTCCCATCGCGTGCCTGGACTTCCAGACGCTGAATGCGACGGACAAGAATTTTCCCATTTTCCACGTGCGTCCATTTGGTAAAGGTTTCTGTTCCTTGTTTTAAGGCCATCGTTGGTCCTCCTTGAAAAGGTACTCTCCCTTCTGAGAGCACCGATTATTAAATCGATCAACGCTTCCACGAAACGTTCAGCGATTCAGAGCACCAGCACCGCATCAAAGAGAAAAACAGGAGTCAACACATGACTCCTGCCCCCCGCACCATGCAAACCAAACACGTTGGTCCACATCAATCCGAAGATTGCCAGGATGCGAAGCATAAAACCGATTGCGAACACGTCACAATCACACCGATCCACACAGGATCGACCCATCAGGTATTTGTCACTCCAGGACGGGAAAAGGAGGAAGAGAAATATCGTTGTTATTTGGTAACCGGGATAGGTTCCCCCAACAGGATTCGTGCCATGAACCAGAGTCCCACTGCTAGCATCAGCCAGACAAACAGCCAGTTCGTCGCCATCACATATAGATTATTTGGAAAGTGATACGCCCATTTTTTAAACCGACTGAACAGTATGAAAAATAGAATACTACAGACGAGGAAATGCATGTTTAGGACTCCTTCTTTTTCCCTTGCAGTTGTTTCTGTAATTGCGTGAGTTGTGCTTGAGTTTGTTGCTGCCGTTCTGTTTCAGAGGGATCAGGGGGCGATTGAGGTTTGGTCGCTCCCAGGGGAGACTCCTTCCAACTGGTCGTCACAGTCAGTGTTGCTTCGGAAGGCTCTGGCCAGGAAAGCTCGAAGTTACGTCTCTGATGTTCTGCTTTGGTAAACGGCCAGTCCGTTTGCAGCGGGAAGGCCCCGTGAAAACAGCTATAACCGCTGTTCCGTTCCACCATCAACACAGATTGATTCGGATGTCGATTGATGTCTTCAATGTCTTCCAAAGTTAATCGAGGCCCCACAATTTCAGAAATGCCAATTCGCATGTCTGATTTAGGTCCACAGGCATACTCTGGTCCCAATTCATCATTTAAGGCCCTGTCTTTTAACTGATCCCAACTTCGAGTGTAGTAGGGGACCTGGCCGGAACTCTCCGAGATATATTTTTTGAGAAAGGGATCACGGGCAGAAAAGTATTGTTTGACGGTGGTACAACTCATCACCAGTTCCCGTAGATCCACAGCACCGGGAGGATCAAGCTGGCTCATGGTTTGATGGGACAGAATACAGGCCAGACCATGTTCACGTGCCTGGGCCAGGACCATTTGAATGTTCTGGCCAATCACGGTTTGCGCTTCATCAATCACACAATAAAATCGGGGCCGTTCTCCGGTGGTCTCCCGATGATTGATACAGGCTGCCAGTGCTGAGAAGATCGCTAAGCGGGCAATCTCAGCCACAGAAGAAAGATCCAGGGCTCCCACGAGACTGAAATAGATGACTTCGTTGTTCTGAATCACATCCGGCATGTGAATGGCGTTTTCAAGTGCCGTCTGATTCAGAGAACGAGTGGGAGACAGGTTGAGTTGCTCAAATTGAGCTAACGACTCGACCAGAAACTTAAGATGTTGCCCCGCCTGAAACTGTTTTTCATCCTGCTGAACAAGGTACTCGATGATCTCATGTAAATCCTGAAACGATTCAATCGGACCAAACTGCGGTTCTGTAGAAGTGGTTTCATCAGGTACGGTTTCTAAAATTGCCTTTTTCAGTAGCATCCGTGACGAAATCGTAAACCAGGCTCGCCCGTAATCATCCCCGTGATGCAGGTTGAGTGACTGAATGATGAGTCCCAGAATTTCTTGTAACGAAAGGTTATCCAGGTGTTTTTGCTGAAAGGGATTAAAGACGTAGGTGGAGTGATGCGGACGGTTGGTGAACCATTTGAATGTGCGACCCGCTTTCTCCGCTTCCAGTTTGACCGTTTGGAAATAGGCATTGTCGCCTTTGTTATCCAGGATTAATACGGGGCCGTCCTGTTTCCGAATGAGTTGTGTGACTAAAGGCGTGAGTCCCAGGGCCGTTTTCCCAATTCCGGTTGCTCCCAGAATATGCATGTGCTCAAACAACAGATCGCTGTCTAACAAAACCGGGGTTTCCGTAGCGGGATGCACGCCCATTAAAAGTGAGCGTTGCTCAATGGGGTTAGAGGACTCTGTTAACCGTGCACTGCACGAATCACTTATCGACTGTGTCTGCGATGGGGCGCTGTCTCCGCTGGTTTCGTATTTTTGGTAATACGTCCACAACAGGGGGCCGGAAACAATCATCAGACTGGATAACATGACCACCATCGGCAGGAATGTGAGTGAAATCAAAGCCCACATCCAATTCAGTAATAGAGGACGAATGCTGGAATAGAAATGTGAAAACAGATCTGAGGAAACCGTGAACGCAGACTGACTGAGGGAACTCCAGCTCAAATGAACCAGGCAAACCGAGAGGACTCCCATTGTGACGAATGTGAGTAACTGTCGTTTCCACCAAACCCCTGTGGGGCTGGTGAACATCCAGGGAACGAGGCGTTGATGAACTCCGTAATTCCAATCCAAGTTTAATCCCGCTAACAACACGGAGAGGGAATCAGGCAACCGAGCCCATTGGAAGAGTGCTACGATGACCAGCGTGATACTCCAGAGCCCGATGAGGGCTATGCCCGAGAAAGATGGGAAATACAAACCCATTCCCAAGGGAATGAGCCAGCAAAGAACGAGTCGGAGCCAGCCATAAAAACAGGCATCCGCAACTTGGTGAGTAAACGGATCTGACACTGTATTTTGCTGGTCATGAAAAACGTGACGTTGGTCCCAGGCTGCTCTGCCGAGGGCCATTTGAGTCGGGGAGACGAGGGGATGGGCAGTATACCAGAATACAAGTAGCGTGGTGATTTGATTGATCCAATAACAAATCAAAGGAAAACCAATCAGAATCAAACCCACAAGCGCATGTTTTTCGGAAGCGAGATTCCGGAATGCGAAAATCATCAGCCATATAAAAAAGAAAAATCCTAACGCCAGCAATGCAGCAGTCGAATGTTTCATAAATCCAGGACATCCAAATCTGCCTAAAAGCTGTAAAACCGCAAGACAAATCCCGGCACAAAGCATTTCAAAAAAAGAAAAAGAAAGGGTATTCACGGGATAACCTGACAAGATCCAACCGACCACAGCCTGTAACAGCAGGAAGCTGAAGCCAAGCAGTACGAACCTAATGACCAGACTTAATTCGGAACTGGTATCAAGTGTGTCCAGCGGACGGTAATCAAGCCGACAGGGTGTCTCGGAAATCCGACTCCAGTTCAGAATCTGATGTTTCGGTTTTGTGTTGATGCGTAAAGGGTTGGTCATCGTAAATGTGCTCCAATAAGGGGGAGTAAACCGGGTACGGTTTCGATCTGAACAGGAAACGTGAATGGATGTGGTCTGCCCAAACGTTGAATCAATTTTCGTTGCAATTCGGGAAGCAGCTTTTGAGCAATCAGACGTTCCAGCGATTCCTGCTTTTCCGGTGTGAGTGTGAGTAAAGTCATTTCTAATGAGTGACTCAGGATGTAATCTGTGAAACAGGTATGGTTGAGGAATAACAGTGCTTTCTCTCGTAATTTGCGGAGTAGACGTTGTGGGTGAGCACCATGATCGATGATCACAAAACCAATTCGCAGTGGTGCCGTCGACCGTTGGTCGAAATAGAAATAATGACGGGGAAACCGTGAACTCCCCAGAGGAAACAGTTCCGGATAGTCTTGAGGTTGAAACAACTGGCGTTTTCCTGGACGTTGTAGGCAAATAAACCAGAGAAGTGCATAACGCTTGCAAGCAGCCTGACGTCCCAGTGGCCGTGCGCGGTCACGAGAGACCCCCAGCAGACGGACTGCCCTGGAAGACAGTCGGTAGTAGACCCGTTGCGAATCCAGGGGCTCCGATTGCAGTAAGCCTTTCCCTGATTTGGAGGTCCCTAATCGTCTCAATGTGGATTTCACCGCATCAATTCGTTTTCCTTGAAAAAAGAGAACGAGCAGTGCTTCGGCCGTCGTCATGTGAAACTCTGCCACGTGCTTCAGTATTTTCAGATCTCGTTCCGTACAAGTTGTCCTCGACGGTTTTAAATTCATGCTCTTGATTCCTTACCAGAGTTCATAAGGGAGTCGGAACGCTTCACAGGCTTTGTGCCAGCGTTGCAATTTACGAAGTGAATACTGTCCACCAAACTCGATCAGTTGTTGCGGACTCCCTTTCTGGTTGAGCAATGCCGCATCCGGCATGAACGGGAATGGAAAAGGGTGTTGCCGCATAAAATCTTCTCCATACCAGTGTTGCTGACGGAGGGGATTGTCGTTGGTTGATTGCACAAAAATCGCACTGGTGCCGAGGTCATGTGCAAGTTGCAGAGGTTGGCGTGTCCCGCCTGCCACACCGCCATAACAACGCACGGCATACTGTGAAGCCCAGAACACAACACAACGCTGGGGACGCCACTGCCGCCACCGACGGCGGAGTTGATTACAGACGGTTTTGAGTGGCGGTGATTCGTTTCCAGGGAACCAGTTAATTAATGGGGACTCTAACAGTGGAATCACCGAAACCGTTCGCGTCACATGCAGCAGACCATTTTGCTCCAGTTGTTGGATTCCGCGGTAAAGACAACGATCTGACAATTGATTGAAGGGGGAGAGTTGCTTCAGTTGCGATCGTTCCAGAATTCGCACTTGAAATAACAGCAACCGCATTAGATTTCTCCTGGGAAAATTCATGTCATTTTTTAAAACAGGATCGCTTTGATTTTGAACGGACGTTAGGATAAATGGGCTGCAAAACATCTGTGAGACATCAAAGGTGCATCTTGGGGCCATGACGGAAAGAAATAGCGAAAACATGAATTCCCCCTATGTGGTCCTCGATCCATTCAAAGTGAAGCATTTACTGGATCAGAAATGCCTGGGGCCGGAAGAGTGGTATCTGGCAGCCGGTGTAAACCCTCGCACGGGACGCCGAGTTCAAGCACGTTTACCGATCCGCAAATCGTCTGCCCGAGATCTGTTAAACGCATTGGACGTGAGTCAATATGAGGCGTATTACCTGACGGATGCTGCCCCTGAAAAATCGGATTCTGCCTTGAGAGGCGTCGGACGACAAATCCAGGAATGGACGGTCTTTGATGTTCCCACTCCCGTATGCACTGCCAGTAACGGTTTGCAATATCGTACGTATCCCCTGAAGCACAATTATTTAGACCGTTATGCCTGGGGAAAGTGTTATGAGCTATGTCATCTCCCGGATTCAGAACGCGAGGACTATCAAGCCTATTTACTCCGTCATCCTGAAGTCTGTGAACGTTTAAAACGGTCTGCTTATTTCCCTCGCGTGGAAACAACCTGCCCTGATCCCAACGGGCAAGACTGGTGGGTCCTCGATGAATGGAGTGAAGGCGAATATTTATCGGAACGGTTGGAACAGGAAGAACTCGCCTTTTCGGAAACGATGAACGTACTGCAACAGACAGCCCATGCTCTGCACGTGTTACATCAGCAGCAGATCATTTTGAGAGAGTTATCACCTGCACGGCTTTGGTTGTTAAAGGACAGCTCTCAAATCCAGCTGGTCGATCTGGAACTAGCGAAACTGCTTGATGGGAATCCGAGTGTGTCGAATGATGGTTGGCTCGTCGATCCTTATCGCGCACCAGAAGTTGATTCCGGACGCTGTAATGAGCGGGCGGATCTTTTTAGTTGGGGGCAGCTGGCCATGCGACTCTTCACCGGACAAATCGCAGAACCAGGAACGATTCCCCAGTTGTCTGAGGAATTACCACTCTCATCTTCACAAACTGCCCTCATTCAGCAATGTGTATTGATTTCACCCAGTCGCAGGCCAAAGTCAGTTACCGAAATTCTCAAGGTTTTTGGCGACCTATCGCGAGGAAAACAGGATGGATGATTTTGGGTTTGGTTTGGGCCTGGAAGAGAGTGAGATTCAAGAGATGGTCGCTCGATTCGATGACCCTCGGATCGGCATCCATACACTGACCGAATTTCTATATTGCCCCCGGGCGGGTTTAGTCAGCCACGAACAACAGCATGAAGATCAGGGCGAAGACCGTCCCCCCATCTATCTCGACTATCTACCACAGTATGATTTGACTCAGATGGCAGCCGCCTGGGACGAGCGTTTCCGAAAGCTGCTCATTAGTGGGGCGACGATGGCATTGGTCCCCTTCACTCTACTTCTGGGTAGTTGGTGGCTCGTGCCTGTGCTAATCTGGGAATGTTTGTTAGGAATCTGGACCTTCAAACTCGGTCGTGATCTGTGGCGGTTAGCACTACAAATCCGCTTGGCAGAAAAAGCACACGCCTGGAAACCAGATCCCACATCGCACAATGAACAGTCTGTTGATTGGTGGCAACTTCTCAAAGCCGGTTTTGTCTCGCACCAATATCTCGAACCGTTACAGGAATCCGTCTGGCAATTAAGTGGCAAACCGTGGCGGGTGCTGGCTTACGAAAACATGCGAATCCCCGTCTTTCGTTATCATCAATATTCGGGACAACTCTACCCGCAACATCGTGCGCGCATGGCCGCCTATTGCCGGTTGATTGAACGCACCACAGGAGCCCGTTCCCCTTATGGAATCATTCTGTTGGGCAATACTTTTCAAGGGACCACCATTCCCAATTCTCAGGATAATCAACAACGTTTTCAGCAAGGGGTCTTCGCATTCCGAAAAATGGTGCGAGAGTTAAAGAGAGAAAGACAAATCCCCGAAGCGCCCCCTCCGGGAATGTGTTTTCATTGCCCCCTTGGTCAACCCCGTGTCTTTCGCAAAGGGTACACAGAAACGTATCAGGCGAAAAAGCCCTTACCTCCGACACTCGTGAGAGGAAGGGATAGACGCCGGTATCACTCTGCCTGTGGTGATCGCTTTTGCTGGTTACCTCCCCACGAAAAAGCCCGCGATAAAAAACGAACATCGAAGTGGTTTGGTCTATTTGGGAAGTAACCACCGCCGCATGAATTGATAAGCAACATGATTCCAGGGCCGTTTTTGTGCCTGTTGCTTGATCATTGTTAGCAGCCTGTTCCATTCCTCTAACCAGAGGGAGGCAGAAGGATGACGATTCAGAGAATCGAATTGTAGCCCTTTACTGAGAAACGAATCCAGTTCTTTCCAGAGGGACCGGGTAAAACCATCTGCCCCACGTAATTGCTGGAAAGCGGGAATGAGTGCAGGAGCCTGCTCGCGATATTGAGGCCAGCCCGCCTTGCCTCCGAGGTTGTCAAATGGTAATGCTCCGGTAAAAAGTTCATACAACATCACATGGACTGCATAAAGATCGACACGCTGATCGAGAAATTTTTCCGATGCACTACGTTCGGGCGCCGCATAAGCAGCGTTGAATCCGTCTCCTGCGGCTCGGTCCGCAGGAGATTCTTCAGTCCAACTGCTGCCAAAATCGATCATGGTTAAGTCATTACTACTGGAGGTCAGCAACAGGTTTTCCGGTTTGAGATCCCAGAGCACAACCATGGTTTTGCGATGGCATTTTGTCAAAGCGTGAGAAAACTTACAAAAGAGAGTAAATGCCTGATAGGTGCTGGGCCACGGTTTTTGATTTTGTTCTGCTTGTTGCAAATAGTCGCGGAGTGTAATGCCTTCCAGCCAGTTCGTTACGAGTAACCACTCATTTTTTCGGTCTAGAAAGTCATAGATATGTGGCAGGAGTGAGTTATGTTTGGAAAATCGCTCCAGGAGCTTCAGCGTCTGTTGCGAAAAACGGTTTGACTTTGGCAGGTAATACAGCAACCTTAACGCACCATGACGGCCCGCTCTGTGGTCCCAGGCCAGATGTTTTTGTGAAGTGCCTCGGTTCAGTTTTTGTAAGACAGAGTATTTCCTGCCATGCACCGAAATCTGATCGAGAATGGGATAGGTTTTGCCACGAACTTTGATGGTCGAAGTAGCGGCCATGAGTTGAGGTCCCTGTCCTAAGTCGTTTTCGATTGCAATACATGATCGTTCAGTTATCATTACATATACAATTGAATCAGCGGCAGATCTGAACATCGTTATTGTGGCAGGTACTGATTCATAATTCACGCCATTTTTGATGAATTAAGCTAATAACAGCCAGTATTTATGGTTTGAACAGACCCTAGGAGTCTGTCCGAGAACAAGTTGTCGGGGTTTTGTGGTCGGTGGGTGGGGGGATTTTTCCCGGCGCAGGCCGGAAACGGCCCGGCTTCAGGCCGTTTGAAAACGAAACAACTTCAACAGGTTGTGCGTCAGACTCAC
>JAJFIP010000256.1 GCA_021774875.1 Emcibacter sp. | reverse complement strand
TTACTGTTGTTCCCAGGTGCTTAAACCTTCATTTCATATATCTACCTTAATGTACACTTTGTTAAGACAAAATGGCACAAGAGAGTTTCGAAAAACATCAACGAGACGAGTATTTCAGTGGAAGCCATAAAATGGATAAAGACTATCAGTAGTACTGATTTAGACTGTTCCATCGTAAGTCGTTGCCAGTATTCAATCTGGAATTATAAAACTTACTGGTATGTAGCTCTAAGCTCGATTTATTCTTTACTTATCACTCTTACTGAACACAGAGGTGCACAACAATTGTGACGCTATTTTTGAGAAGTAGATTGAAATGCGAGCTAGAGAGAAGTTTCAATTCAGACTATCCATTCTTTTAACGGTTACAGGACCTATAAATTCGATGGTTTTTCTACTTCTGAATTGTTTGATTTTGCATATCTCAAAATCGGGATCGGACTGGGTACGGGGTGCCTGTCAGGAAACTATAGAATGACCGATTTCTGAGGTCGAGGAATGGCAATGTGACTTGTAGTCTGCCAAGCAGATTCTGCAGGATAAAAACTGGAAAATTACATTATTTAGGACTTGTGTGAGGCATTAGCTGAACTGGTATCAATCTGCCTGATGATATTGGAAAGGGGCGGGATGGTTTCTGACAGGGACTTGCGCAGAGTAATTCATGAAGTCCTCTTATATTTTGAAAAACGGTGTTCTATTGAGAATATATGTCTAATTCAAAGGAAACTCTCACTAATTATGAATGCTTAATACTTTTCATTAGCAAGAATTTTTAATAGTTTTTTCACGAAGTCATTCAAAGTCACGCCAAGTGCACCACAGACATCATATAGCTCCAGAATGTCCAATCTGCGTTCCCCGGATTCGTATTTGCTGACAAATGACTGAGGCCGTCCCAGGCGTTCCGCCACATCATCCTGCCGCAGGCCTGCTTCTTCCCTTGTTTTCCGCAACAAATCGAGCAGAATCCGCTGTCGTTGCGTATATAGATTCTTTTTCAAACTCCCTGTACCTCCTAAAAAATAGTACAGGGAGATTACATCCCACTTGAGGATATCCCATTACAGGATATAATAAACCGGTCAAAGTAACCTTTTACTCAAGGGGAATTAATGTTTGGAGTACTGAAACCACAACGAAAACTATTGCGTCCAGCTGAAAGCAGACGCCACATGTCAGCGTACTGCAGCCTATGCGGGCTACTAAGTAGCCAGTATGGACTGAAATCACGCATGCTAGTCGTACATGACATTGCCACCTTGTGGTGGTTACTGGAAGCACCTTCCAGTGAAAACGAGCAAAAGCTGACCATCGGGAATTGTATACGAGGTGGAACTGGCCAGTTAAGAAAGAGTGGAGTTTCTGAACTACAGAAGTTTTTGGCTGCAATGAGTGCTTACACCATCGGTATAAAGGTTAAGGATGACATCCAGGATGGTAGTAGTTGGAAAACACGGCTGACAAATCGCATGTACTCTGCTCAATTTGAGAAAGCTCGGACTGATCTGGTAACAGTGGGATTCGATGTCGAGCATTTGGAGCAGATTCTGAATACTCAATTTGAGTTGGAAAGAAAAGGAGAAAAAGATTTCCAGATCGCATCAGCGCCTACTTCTCAGGCCTATGGCCTGGTTACCAGAGAAATCGCAAAAAGATGCCATTCTCATTTTACCAAAGAGCAGGCACAGCAGGTCGGAGAATCTCTGGGCCGTGCTGTTTACCTAACGGATGCGATTCGAGATTTCTCTCAAGACCAGGAAATATCGTTTAATCCTCTTTGTATCGAGGCAGGTCCGAAGATCCATACGTTGCCACCTGATCTAAAAGACAAGGTTTTGACCTATGTCGGTTCGCACTTGAGTGAAGCTGGCATCTTTGTAGCCCAGGTTGGTGAAGAACTGAAGCGATCGTGGCATGCTGTAGAGCGTTCACTCTTGGCAGCTGCTGGTATCAATGACCAGAAGAGTATCACACTCTATTCCAGTTGTTGTATTCCATGTGGTAATGGCGCAATAATTGTTGGAGGTGATGAATGTGGTAAAGCGATTTCTGGTTGTTTTTGCGGCAGTATTTGCTGCTGCTTCGCTTGTAACTATATGTGTTGATATTGTAGGCCAATTGATGAAGTTCCTCAGAATCGTTTGCACTCTTTTAAGAGCGCAAACGATTCCTGGGGAAGTCCAAATAATAGCTTCATTTCAGTACTGTGTTACCATCCGGCACCTAAATTTTGGCGAAAATCGTGTCATAATAGATAGGGGATAGGTTAGCTATCGTCGATCGTAGTCGATTGCATTGTCAAGATCATCATCAGTTAAAACGCTTTGCATGGCACGCCGATTGGTTTGGGAGTCGATTGAAATGCAAGCTAAGGAGAAGTTTCAATTCAGACTCTCCATTCTTTTAACAAGTACAGGACCTATAAATTCGATGGCTAATTTACTTCTAAATTGTTTGATTTTTCATATCCCGAAAACGGGGTCGGACTGGACGCGGGCTGCCAGTCAGGAAGTTATTGAGGGACTGATTTCTGAGGTTGGGGAATGGCACTAGGAGTAACTGGAGAACTCGGATGTCAAGCTGGGTCTATTCAGATCAATTTTCAAAAGTCCAAACCGTCCTGATAGAAGTATGGTTTGATATCAAATTATTGGAGCGGATTTTGATGGGCCAATTTGATTTGGAGAGTGCAGGAAAATGGT
>JAJFIP010000255.1 GCA_021774875.1 Emcibacter sp. | reverse complement strand
GAAATTGAATTAGACGAAAGGCGTGGCAGACCGTCAAAAGAAAAGTGCCAACTCTTTGACGAATGAAGAAAAACTAGGGAATAAGACAGTGAAAATATATTCATACGTAGTCGATCATGATCATGGCTTATCGCCAAATCCACGGCACGGTTTGTGCACACTCGCACACTGCAAATTTAAAAAATTTGGAAAATCCAGGAACAATATTGTAGAAATGGCGAATGAAGGTGATTGGATACTCGGAACAGGTGGCCAAAGTTCACATTCTGCTGGGAATGGAAAAATTATTTATCTCATGAGAGTTGATGAAAAGTTGGATTTTCATGATTTTTTGAAAGATTCGCGCTTTACTAACCGTGCAGACCAATGTGATCGAGAAGAAGGAAATACTTTTGCCCTGGTCTCAAAGCAATATTATTATTTTGGTCGTAATGCGTTATCTATTCAAGATCTTCCAGAACAACTTCGCGGACTTTCGCTTGAAAAGAAAGGCCCAAATTACCGTTCAGACCTTTCACAGCAACAGATTGAGCTTCTTATCTCTTGGTTTGATCTAAATATAAAATTAGGAATTCATGGTGATCCATGTTCGCCTGTGGATAGCTACAGCGACGAACAGAATACATTTTGTCTTTCCACTTGTACTCCGCAACCTGTTCAAGCGTCTCAAATTTGCAAGCCAAATCAGTGCTAGTTTGGAGATTTTAAATTGAGTAAAGTTGTATCCCCAGGCAAACAACACACATTTCAAACAGGAAAAAACACCAAAAATATAACAGAATTCCACTATGAGAATAAGTACGACCGGGAATTTACCTTGTTTAGTTTTGGTGGCTATGATTATATCTTATAGGAACTGATACAAACGTATAAAACATGAATAATCAAAAGAGCGTCTTAGTGTTCGATGTCGGTATGTCTATAATCGGTATCCAAAACGCACATCGTGGAGCATATATTCCATATTATAAAGATAAACGAATACGTGCTATCGAACGACTAGAAAGAGCTGATGAAATTGTTACTTATAATGGCAATCATTCCGATATTAGTGAACTTAACAAGTTGTCACAAGAATTAAGAAAAGTCGAATTCAATTTTTCTGGCACACATATAGATATGAGAGAAAAGTGTTGGCCCAATATTTGGGGAAGTAATCTTCTGGATACTTTTTCTAAGCACCTAAACTCCAATAAACAATTTTCCGATGATTATGAAGGTTCAAACCGAGCAGATGTATATATGACTCTTATGCTTTGGAAATATTGGAAAAAATATGGAAAATTTACTTAGCAAGGAATTTTTTGAATTTTAGGAGTAATGCGGAGTTACTGAAATGGATGATGAAATGGTGAAATTGGGTGCGCAGATTGCTGACGAAAGCTATAACAAGGTATTGAAAAAAGGAAATAGAATTATTTTAAGTGACATTCAGAATTACATTAATCAAGGTAATTATTTAAATCCACATACTGTATTGGATGGATTCATAGACAGAATGAAAATGTATGTAGAAATACACAATATTTGTCGCCATTACGAGAAAGACGAAACTGTTTATATACACAAAAACTCTGCGCAAATACTGAAAAAAAGATCGTAAGAAAATTATTTGCACGTAAAGATTGAGTATTTTTATTTCCTACATTAACACATCTTCTCCTATGCTATTAACTAGGCTGACATAGCTAGGACATTGTTCATATCTCGCGTGGTGTAACTCCGCGCTAGTTTCTACTAAGTAAACCTACTTGCGTCATCAATAATATATTCAGCGCATATTTGATCTCTGAAGAATTTGCTAAGCACCTGAAATTAAGCAATTTAAAACAAAATTGTATTGTGAATAATGATAATAGGTAGACTGACGAAATAATAGCAGAAAGGTAGTGGCAAATTTTCTAAATTAAAGAAACTATGCAGGATTGCCGGTTATAAATGCAATATAAACAGTAAATCAAAAAGAAAAATTAAAAGAATAACTTATATTGCGCTAGTAATAATCATCGCTTTATCTGGATGTGCTTCGATGATAGACGGAACATCACAACAGGTATCAGTCAGATCAAATGTACCAGACGCAAAGATATACGCGAGTGAAGAATATATAGGCACAGGAAACGGCGTTACAACTTTTAGAAAAAGAATGACTATATTTTAACAGCACGAAAAGATGGTTGTAATGATAAAAGTGCATCCTTACAAAATCATTTGATGCTACTACATTGCCTAACGTGTTAATAGATTTTGGCTTAATTACGCTTTTACTCATTGACGATGCTGCAACTGGCGCATGGAATCAATTTGATAAAACTAAATATATGATAGACATGCAATGCTATGCTGTTACAACGCAAGCACAGGTTCAAGCTCAAGAGAAAAAAATCCCAGCCATGCGCGGGTTTTTTTGTTGTCTGATACGCAAAAAAGGCCGAACAATCTGCGGTTATTTCGGGACTGATTGAAAGGCTACATCTTTTACGCTACAAGCTGTTAACTAGAAAATACCATTAATTTTATTTTTTAGTAATTCAGGTTTAACTTACTAACATATTGGGTTATGTGATTAAGAATGAATTTTAATAAAACGCTATTATTGTTTCCCAGTATTTCTTTGCTTGTTATTTCAGGTTGTGCATCAACGGTAACTGATGTTAAAAGCACAGCACCAATGATGTATAAAAGTAGTCAAATTCCTAGACTTGCGGCCAATTGTGTTGTTAAGAATATTGATGATAATTACGGAAAATTCATGCCTTTCCTGCAAGAAGGGACAACCCAAGATAACTATATGATACGTGTTAGATCAGCCGAAGCTGGCAACGCAGCACTAATAGAAATTGAGTCAATAGATAATGGATCACTTATCACGACACAGATATCGAATCATTACCCATTAAAGAAAATGTTAATGGGCATCTTTACTAAAGACTGTTGAAAATAGCTTGTCATACTAGTATAGCAACAACTTTGCAGTGATAGGAATATCATGTAACCTCTTCGGTAAATCTTTCTGCTTATTGATACCTTGGAGATATGATGATGTCAACGACAGCGAAATACAGAGTAAAGCTAACACAAGAAGAACATGAGATGCTGAGTGCGCTGGTATCAACCGGCAAAGCTGCTGCCCGCAAAATAACACATGCAAGAAT
>JAJFIP010000254.1 GCA_021774875.1 Emcibacter sp. | reverse complement strand
GATAGAATAACGCAAAGCCAAAAGGCGGGGTCAGGAAACTGGTCTGCAAATTCATCGCCATCATTATGCCGAGCCATATGGGACTTATATCCATCATTAGCAGCACTGGTGCCACGATCGGCACAACGACAAAAGTAATCTCGATAAAATCCAGAAAAAACCCGAGCACAAACATTACCAGCATCACCAGAAGAAGCGCACTTAACTTGCCGCCGGGCAGATTGGTCAGGAAATCATGGATGAATTCATCGCCTTCAAATCCTTTGAATACCAGAGAGAACATGGCCGCCCCGATCAGGATCATGAAAATCATGGCCGAAATGCGGGTAGTGGACTGCGTGACCTGTTGCAGGATATTTTTCCTATGGGTGCGTAGGGTGGCACTGGCAATACCCCAAACGACCAGCACCGTCAGCAATACAGCAAGCGTTAGACCAATATAATCAGAGGCCGGAATATTTGCCCGCCCAAGCCGCAGGTCAAACAGGTTAGTGATGATAATAAGTCCGGCGAGGGCATAGCCTGCGGCAAATATAGGCCTTGACCTGTCCGGGTTTAATTTATATCCAGCCATCAGAATGGCACCGACTGCACCAACAGCTGCGGCCTCAGTCGGGGTAGCAATGCCGCTGATAATAGATCCCAGCACCGCCACAATGAGAAGTATAGGGGGCAGAAATGTTGCCAGCAACTTTCCGGTGCTTACATCTTCTTCCGCTATGTCTTTTTTGATGGACGGCGATAAATTTGGCAAAAAAATTGCCACGCCTGTCTGATAAATAATATACATAGCTACCAGTCCCAGTCCGGGAATGAGTGCGCCCGCGAATAAATCACCCACCGATAGCGGTTCTGGCGCCCAGTTACCCATTTCCAGCTGTGCGGTCTGCCAGGCGGAAGACAGTTGATCACCCAGTAACACCAGCACTATAGAAGGCGGGATAATCTGTCCCAATGTACCAGAGGCGGCAATAGAACCGCAGGCGAGGGCCGGGCTATAGCCCCTTTTAAGCATGGTGGGCAGACTGAGCAAACCCATGGTGACCACAGTGGCCCCGACGATACCGGTGGAGGCCGCGAGCAGGGTGCCAACAATGGTCACCGATATGCCAAGACCACCGGGCATCCGGCCCATGAGCTTGGCCATGCTTTCCAGCAAATCTTCGGCTATTCTGGATTTTTCCAGCATTACGCCCATAAAAATAAATAGCGGAACAGCCAGCAGAACGTCATTGGTCATAGTGCCAAAAATCCGTTCCGGAATCAGGCCGATAAAATCGCTGTCAATTTCGTCAAAATAAATACCGATTCCGACAAAAAGAATAGCCGTACCGCCCAAGGTAAAAGCGACCGGGAAACCCGACATTAACAAGAAAATCACACTGAGAAACATTAGCAGGTCAAGGATGATATTCAGCTCCATCACAAGACCTCTGGTTTTTCTTCTGTCAGATGCTCAACGTTTAGGATAGTGAGCCATGAATGGAGTAACAAGGAAATACCCTGTAGCAAGAGGGTGGCAGCAAAAAACAAAATCATGCTTTTCAGCAGATACACGGCCTGAATCCCACTGGATTCGATGGAGCCTTCCATTGCTTCCCACGAAGAGGCCACATAGGGCCAGGCCATCCAGAAAATAAGCCCGGCCACCGGCAGCAGGAAAAACAGGCAGCCGATCAGATTAACCCATGCTTTTGTCTTTTCACTGAAACGGCTGTAAAAAACATCAACCCGCACATGGCCGTTATGACGCAGAGTATAAGCCGCAGCCCCCAGAAAAATCATGCTATGCATATAAAGCAGGCTTTCCTGCAAAAAAATGGAACCCACATGAAAGATATAATGCCCGACCACGATGGTAAATTGCATTAATACCAGACACAAGGTAAGCCATGAAACCACCCGCCCGGTTGTCTCGCTAATTTGGTCGATCAGACTTGATGTTTTTGTGAGCAGAAGGGTCACTTACAGTTTTTTTCCAAAATTTTCATATAGATGGCGTGATCTCAGGTAGGGTTCATCTGCTATGGTCCGCCATTCCATCGCCGCTCTGCGGGTATCCATATAACTGTTATATATGCGCTTGGTCAGATCATCTGTCATGGCGACCTCTTGCATGACTTCATCAGAAGTGCGAGCCAGAGCGGTTAATATTTCATCGGAGTATGTTCTGAGTTGAACACCATGTTTATCAACAAGTGCCTTAAGCGACACCGCGTTTCTGGCATTAAATTCTGCCAGTGATTTCTGATAATTATCCCCTGCTACGGCGGTAATGATTGCCTTATCAGACGCGCTGAAACTGTTCCAGACATCAAGGTTAAAACCAGCGGCAATGGCAGCTCCCGGCTCCTGAAAAGCAGAGGTATAATAATATTTGGTGATTTTATGGAAGCCAAATGCCATGTCATTCCACGGGCCAACCCATTCAGAGGCATCTATATTGCCCTGACTGAGCGCCAGATATATTTCACCGCCTGCCTTGGTAACGGGGGTTGCTCCAAGTCGTTTCAGTACCTCGCCGCCCAGACCCGGAATACGAATTCTCAATCCCTTGAAATCTTCAAGGCTTTTGATTTCCTTTTTAAACCAGCCACCCATCTGAACCCCCGAGTTGGTGCAGACAAGTGATTTTATATTAAACCGTGCCGATAATTCATCCCATAATTGCTGGCCACCGCCGAAATTTAGCCATTGGCTTTGTTCCATAGCCGTCAGACCGAATGGGATGGCAGTGAAAAAGGGAAAGGCTTTATGTTTGCCTTGCCAGTAATATTCTCCCGCATGATAAATATCTGCCTTGCCACTGCGGACCGCATCAAAAGAGCCCATAGGTGGCACAAGTTCGTTGCCTGCATAGACCTTGATTCGAATACGGCCATCGGTGGCAGTTTCAATATCTCTGGCGAAATTTTCAGCCCCGGTGCCAAGACCGGGAAATTTTTTCGGCCAGGTGGTGACCATTTTAAGCTTGCGCTTGCCAGTGGCATAAGCCGGTGCAGATAATCCCACAGCACCAACAGTTGCAGCAGCAGTTGTTTTAAGAAATGAACGACGTTTCATGTAAGTTGCCCTATATTTTTGCCTGAGTATAAATATACTGCGGGCAAAGACAAGGCATCTGACGTGATTATGGATTTTGGCCCAGAAACCAGCCTTCTTGTTCGAGAATTTCAAGGGGACGAAAATTCATTTTATAGGCCATTTTGGGGCTGTCTTTCACCCAGTAGCCTAAATATACATGGATTTTAGCCAACAGACGCGCCCGGGCAACATGGTCAAGAATGATATAGGTTCCAAGACTTCTTTTATTGAAATCTTCACCCACATCAAAAAAACTGTAAACCATGGACAGGCTGCTTTCCATAATATCAGTAAGCGTGACTCCTATAAGCCGATCCGTTTGTGGTAATCTATATTCAATCAGGCAGGTATTAACCGGACTGCTTTCAACCATATTGACATATTCATCAAATGTCATATTGGTCATGCCGCCATCACTGTGGCGTTTTCCCAGATATTTATGCAACAGATCATAATGTTCTTCTGTGGCAACATTGGGCAGTTCTGTAATATTCAGGTCAGAATTCAAATTTATAAGTCGGCGTTGGGTCCGGTTTGGAGTGAAGGAGTCTACCGGAATACGCACAGATTTACATTCTGTACAATTCTCACAACTTGGGCGATAAGCAATATCCTGACTGCGGCGGAAGCCGATTTTTGCCATTGATTCGTGCAGTCCGCAGGGATTTATGTCGTTAAGTTCGGTAAAGACCTTGCGTTCCATTCTGCCCTCCAGATAGGGGCAAACGGTTGGTGCGGTCACATAAAACCGGGGGAACTGAGAGGACTGGTTGGTCAATATCTTCTACTTTCTGCAGAATCATTATGCTTGTTATTGATGATATTAATCAATTGTAAATAAATTCTGAAGTTTTTCAAAGTCCATAATACCACGGGGCAAAAAGGGAATAGCCCAGCCACAAAATAATGATCAGCGGCACACCGACCTTCATGAAATCTCTGAATTTATAATTACCTGGCCCCATGACCAGAAGGTTGGTTTGATATCCCATGGGGGTGGCAAAGGAACAATTGGCGGCAAAAATAACCGCCGTGACAAATATCATCGGGTCAACACCCAGCTTGGTGGCTATATTAATGGCTATGGGGGTAAACAGGACAGCTGTAGCATTATTGCTAAGCATGTTGGTGAGAATGGCAATCAGCAGGAAAAAAGCCGACAGGGTAATAGCAACACTTGAGCCTTCCAGTATTTGAATCATGCTTTCGGCAAGATATAGTGCCCCACCTGTAGCCTGTAGCGATGCCCCCATGGCCAGAGCTGCCCCAATCAACAGGAATATGCGACGATCGACAGCGCGGCTGGCCTGACGGATGTTAAGGCAGCCCATGGCAATCATGGAAAAAGCCCCGCAAGTTGCTGCTATGGCAATAGGAACCGCGCCAGAAGCTGCAAGAGCGACTACGCCAGTGAAGATACCAAGGGCCTTCCAGCTGTCAGACCTAACCTGAACTTCCTGGGTCGACCATTCCATTAACAATACGTCTTTGTTTGTTTTAAGGGCGTTGATCTGAACTGAGATTCCCACCACCAGCAGAATATCACCGGCTTCCAACCGGGTGTCATGCATGGATGTGCGGATCATGCGGGACCGGCGCTGAATACCAAGCACCGTGCATCCACCCTGTAGGTGGTATCCGACCTGTTCCAGTGTGCGCCCATCAAGGCGCGAGGCAGGGGCGACCAACACTTCAGCTATCTGCTGACCCCGTGATACGTCCTGCTTGGTTTCATTTTCCATATTGTCCATATTGGGGACACTCAGTATGCCCTTCAGCAGACTGGGATCACTGGAAAGTTTTTCAGTTAAATTGGCGCGGGTCGTGGCCAGGATAATACAATCATTCTCCTGAAATGTTATATCGTCAAACGGGGGTAGATAAACCTTTGATCCTCTTTGTACCAGCCGGACTGTCATACGTGGAAGGTCTGGGAACATGCCGGCAACTGATTTTTTTCCGATCAGAGAATTGCCCTCTATCAGGTCAAGCTGAACAATGAATTGTTTACCTGTTATCACCAGAGCACCCTCATCAGCAGTCGACAGTTTCTTTGGTAAAACCAAGGGGGCTATGATGGTGACATATATCAGTCCCAGAGCTGCCAGAAACAGCCCTGGAACGGTGAAATCAAAAAACCCGATTTCCAGACTGGTCTGGCCTTTATAGGCGCCGGCAACCAGCAGATTGGTGCTGGAGCCGATCAAGGTTGTCATACCACCTAATATGGCGACAAAGCTCAGTGGCATCAGAATTAATCCTGCTGACTTGTCCATTTTATCCATTAATGTGATCATTATCGGGATAAAAATCACTACTACAGGCGTATTGTTCAACAGGGCACTGATCACCATCACAGATACCAGACAAGCAAGAATGATCATGCGAGGATAAGTAATTCCATGCTTTACTATTATCTGAGCCGGAGTCTCTAAAGCGCCGGTTTGCACCATTCCCTGTCCGATAACCAGCAGAGCAAGAATGGTGATCAGGGCGGGGTCGGCAAATCCCGCCAGCAGGCTCCTCAAATCCAGAAGATTAACACCATCCACATCATAAACAGGCATAAAATGAAATAATATGAGCAGAACTGATATCGTGCCAAGGGATGTTATTTCCATGGAAATATGATCAAGAGCATAGAATATTATAGCTGCTATTATGACAGCAAAAGTAGCCCACATCTGGACTGAAGATTGCATCAGCTCCATAAGATTATATTTCCTCGCCGTTTTAATACATCATAGCAAGGCACAATGATTATGTCGCTGAAAAAGTGTTTGGCGTAAGTTTTCTACCTGAAGCTTGCTGGAAGGGTGGGGGATTCCCGCAACAGCAATAAGGTGATCCTCCTGTTTTCCGAACGCTTCGGACTATCGGGAAGCAGGGGATCAGTGGCGGCCATGCCAAGAACTTCTGCTACTCTGTTGGATGAAACCCCGGAGTTATTCAGGACACGGCGGCTGGCATTTGCCCGGTCTGAACTGAGTTCCCAGTTGGAATAGTTATTTTTACCCGAAAATGGCGTTGCGTCTGTATGTCCTGATATTGAAATGCGATTAGGCATTTTCACCACAACCGTGGCAATTTTGTTGAACATCTTTTCGGCATATTTATATAAAACATCAGTACCAGGACGGAACATGGATCGTTTATCCTTGTCAACTATCTGAATACGCATACCATCTTCTGTAATATCAATCAAAACCTGATCATCTAGTTTTGCAAGATCAGGACTCTCCTGAATTGCGGCCTTGAGGTCCTCGGCCATTTGCTCAAAATAATCCTGTTCTTTGCTGGCTATCTGCTCGGCAAATTCGTCCTCACTTGCTTGAGCTGTGTCTTGGTCTGTTGATTCGCTTTCAGTGGTCGTAGTGGGAATAGAGGCCGTTACCGCACTATCCTGGGCACCATCAGAATTTAACGATACCCCTCCAAGTATATCACCTGCTCCGGACTCAGCATTTGTGGAAGCAACTGTAGGTGTGAAATATTCCGCCAGACCTTCTTTTTGTTCTTTTGAGGTGGAATTCAATAGCCATAACATCAAAAAGAAAGCCATCATGGCCGTAACAAAATCGGCATAGGCTACTTTCCAGGCACCGCCATGAGCACCACCGGAAACTTTTTTAATCCGTTTTATTATTATTGGGCGAGCTTCATCCGCCATACATACCACCATATTGAGAATAATTTACAAGTTGGGGGATATAATGAGACTCTATGGTTAAAATAATGTTTACAAATCAGATGATCGATTGATGTGAACGGTAAATCCTGCATCACGTAGCCCGTTCAATATGTCCTCCAGATTTTCCCTGTCTCGTGTTTCCAGTGTTACATTGGAATAGGTTTCCTTTGCTGGAAGTTCTGTAAACAGGCGGTGGTGAGATACATCAATGATATTGCCCCCTAGATCGCCAATAATTTTGGTGATCGTGGCCAGTGCACCCGGCACGTCAATCAAAACAACACGAAGACGGGTGATCCTTCCTTCCCGAACCAGCCCGCGCATCAGGAGAGAGGCCAGAAGGCGGGGATCAATATTGCCACCACTGACGATCATGGCAACTTTTTTATCCCGAAAAATATCAGGATAGCTATTGATTGCAGCGAGTGGGGCGGCTCCGGCCCCTTCGGGTACAGTTTTTTCAATGGTCATCAGCATACAAACGGCTTCCTCAAGCGCATCTTCATTAACGAGCAACAGATCATCCACCATATCTTTGCATATGGCATAGGTTTTATCACCAATGGTTTTTACAGCAATGCCCTCGGCCAATGTGGAGCCCTGATCAATATAATCGTTATTATGGATTGCCCGGTAAAGTGACGGAAACCGCTCCGCCTGAACGCCGATAATTTTGATGTCAGGATTGATATGTTTTGCCGCAATGGATATGCCAGAGATCAGTCCACCTCCGCCCACAGGCACCAGTATGATGTCAAGCCCAGGGCAGGCGGCCATAACTTCCAGGCCGATAGTTCCTTGTCCGGCAATCACATCCTGATCGTCAAAAGGGTGAATAAGGGTTAAATTCTGTTGTTCTGCGATCTTCAGGGCCTGTTCTGCGGTATCATCAAACCTATCACCAAAAAGCACGACAGTTGCGCCAAATTCTTCGGTCTGGCGAACCTTTACAAAAGGCGTATTGACTGGCATTACGATGGTAGTGGGAATACCAAGACGGGTGCCGTGGTAAGCCACGCCCTGAGCATGATTGCCCGCTGAGGCTGCAATAACACCATTTTTCTTTTGGGCGTCAGTCAGATTAATTAGTTTGTTCAAGGCCCCGCGTTCCTTAAAAGAGGCGGTGAACTGAAGATTTTCGAATTTAAGATAAACTTCGGCCCCAGTCAATTTTGACAGGGTTATGGATTTATTCAAGGGAGTTTTGGCTATGGCTCCGTCAAGAACCTCTGCAGCTCTCTGAATATCATCAAAAGTTACCTTTTGGTCAGTCATGTTCATCCTAAATCCAAATATACATATAAATATTGCCTATATACTGCATCATATATGGTTTATGGGGGGGAAAGTCCAAGATAATAATTTTTATTCAAATCCTTTATAGCTAATACTTCATTAACATCCTTTCCCTATAACTGTATCAAATAGAGACATAATTATAATCCCGCAGCAGGTTTTGTGGAAAAAAAAGAGGCTTGAGTTACTATGCTTATTATTGTTGGTATAATAACTACCATGGTATTGGCTTTCGGCGGATATATTCTTTCCGGGGGTACGATGGGGCCGATATTGCACGCCTTGCCCTATGAAGGAATGATAATCTGTGGAGCCGGCATTGGCTCGTTTATGGTCAGTAACGGCGGTGGCATTATCAAAAAAGCAATGTCAGGTGTGGGTCATGCTGTCAAGGGACCAAAATGGAAATCAGAGGATTATACAGAGCTATTATGCCTGATGTTTCTATTGACCAAACTGATAAAAACCAAAGGTGTGATTGCACTGGAAGCCCATATTGAAAATCCTGAAGAAAGCAAAATTTTTGGTAATTTTTCAAAAGTTAGCGATGATCATCATGTGGTGGAATTTATTTGTGACTATCTTCGTATGACTACAATGAATTTTGATGATCCCTATCAGGTGGAAGATGTGTTGTTGAAAGATCTGGAAAAACATCATCATGAAGTAAGTGAAGGCGCCCATGCGCTCGGCATTCTGGGAGAAGCCTTTCCGGCACTTGGTATTGTTGCTGCCGTACTTGGTATTGTGAAAACCATGGGCAGTATTGATCAGCCTGTTGAGATACTTGGTGCCATGATCGGTGGTGCGCTAGTCGGAACCTTCCTTGGAATTCTGATTTCTTATACTATTGCCAGCCCCCTTGCCGGAAGGCTACAGCAGATAATTGATGAAGAGGGTCATCTTTTCAATGTGATCAAGGATATTATTGTATCTCATTTACATGGTAATGCGCCGCAGATTTCCATTGAAATTGGCCGGAAAAGTATTCCAGGTCATATGCAGCCAACTTTCTATGAGTTAGATGAACTGGTCAATGAACTGCCCACCGATCTTCTCAAATAAAATTTCTCAAAATTATTTTGTCAATAGTTCGGCAACTTTCGGGGCAAAATAGGTTAATATTCCGGTAGCTCCCGCTCGCTTGAAGGCGAGCAGACTTTCCATCATTACCTGATCCAAATCAAGCCAGCCATTGTCGGCTGCAGCATGAAGCATGGCATATTCACCACTAACCTGATAGGCAAATGTGGGAAAGGCAAATTCAGTTCTGACCCGCTGGATAATGTCAAGATAGGGCATGCCGGGTTTTACAATAATCATATCAGCACCCTCATTGATATCGAGCATGACTTCCCGTAAGGCTTCGCCTCCGTTGCCGGGGTCCATCTGATAGCTATGTTTGCTGCCCGAACGGATATTACTGTCCGAGCCAACCGCATCCCGGAACGGGCCATAAAAAGCGGAGGCATATTTGGCTGCATAGGCCATAATCTGAGTATTCACGTGGCCTTTTTTTTCCAGAGCCTGTCGGATTGCTGCCACACGACCATCCATCATATCGGACGGGGCAAGAATATCGCATCCGGCGTCTGTCTGAACCAAGGCCTGTTCCACCAGAATATCTATTGTCTGGTCATTGGTCACATAACCATCGATGACTAGGCCGTCCTGACCGTGGCTGGTATAGGGGTCAAGTGCCACATCACAGATCACTCCAATTTCAGGAACAGCTTGTTTTATGGCACTTGTAGCACGACAGATAAGATTATCCGGGTTAATAGCCTCTCTCCCATCCTCTGTTTTTAAATTTTGTGGAGTTTGGGGGAATAAAGCTACTGCCGGGATACCCGATTTAGCAGCTTTTTCAATTTCAGGGATGAGTAGGTCAATAGTGCGTCTGTACACACCAGGCATTGAAGAAATTTCTGTTTCAATGTTGCTGCCTTCCTGAACAAAAACTGGCCAGATAAGGTCATCGACTGATAATGAATTCTCACGAACCAGTCGTCTTGACCAGTCAGTTTTCCGATTTCTTCTTGGCCGATAAGCGGGGTAATTGCCGGATACTGTATTGTTGCTCATAATCTTTTAGCCTGATTTTCAAATGATTTTACGGTTAGTTAAGACCTTGTTAGGGGTTGTTATACTATAATTATCACATTGGAATATAGAGAATTACCATAATATAAGGATTATTCAGTATGTCATTGGCAGGACACAGTAGCAGTTTGATTGGGGGTCATGAGTCTCCCGAATCCAGATCAAAGTTAAATTTTCTGGAATGTCTTCGTTTAATTGAAAGACTTCATAGGCGGATGCTGGACATTGTTAAAAACAGACTGGATAGTGAGGGCATGAATGATGTGAACAGCGTTCAGGCCTTACTACTTTATAATATTGGTGATCATGAAATGACGGCGGGCGACCTCCGTAATCGTGGTTATTATCTCGGCTCCAACGTTTCCTATAACTTGAAGAAATTGGTAGAGGCAGGCTATATTAATCAGGAACGCGCAGAACATGATCGACGTGCATTGCGTATCTGGTTAAGTGATAAGGGAAAAGAAGTTTGTGATCTTGTAGGTGATTTATTTGATGAAAACTTGCAGGTCGTAAAGGAAAAAAACGTCTTTGAAGATGAGGATGTATCTGAACTTCGAAATTCTCTGCGTAAATTAGAGAGCTTCTGGACTGACCAGCTAAGGTTTCAGTCTTTTTAAGGTCTATTTTCAAAGGCCTTTGATTTATATCAAGTGAAATCACATATCTGTGATTATATTGTATCCTGATTTGACAGCGTATGGGGCGCTGGATATTGTGACTGTGTTGTTTAGGTATTAAACACTGTGTTTTATTATGGTTATGTGATAAATTCGTGGGTCTTGTGTCAATACAGTTCAGTTGTGTTTCAGTTTCATTCTTGGCGTTAAATAGCGCAAGGGTAGTATATAATAAATAGGGCTATATAATGGATTATGATCAGGTATTTTCTGATGCTTTGAAAACAGTCAAAGAAGAAGGGCGTTATCGTGTTTTTACTGATATTGTACGCCAAAGGGGGGCCTTCCCAAATGCAGCCTGGCACAGTGAAGACGGTATAAAGGACATTACTGTCTGGTGCAGTAATGATTATCTTGGTATGGGACAGCATCCCAAAGTCATTGAAGCCATGGAACAATCTTTAAAGGATACAGGTGCTGGTGCCGGGGGAACCCGCAATATCAGTGGCACCAACCATACCCATGTGCTTCTGGAACAGGAATTGGCCGACCTTCATAATAAAGAAGCCGGACTGTTGTTCACATCAGGCTATATTTCCAATGATGCAAGCATAAGCACTATGGCAAAGTTAATGCCAGGATGTGTGATTTTTTCCGATGAACTTAATCATGCTTCCATGATCGAAGGTATCCGGCACGGGGGATGTAAAAAACATATTATCCGTCATAATGATATAGACCATCTGGAAAGCCTCCAGACAGCTACTGATCCGGTTGTGCCGAAATTAATCGCTTTTGAATCCGTATATTCCATGGATGGTGATTTTGCCCCAATCAGAGAATTTTGTGATCTGGCCGATAAATATAATGCTCTGACCTATATGGACGAAGTACACGCGGTTGGTATGTATGGTAAGCACGGCGGTGGTGTTGCCGAGCGGGACGGTTTGATGGACCGGGTTACGGTTATTGAGGGAACTTTGGGCAAAGCATATGGTTTGATGGGAGGTTATATTACTTCTACCAAGGATATTGTTGATGCTGTTCGCAGTTTCGCGCCGGGTTTTATCTTTACCACATCCTTGTCACCTGTGATCACCGCAGGGGCACTGGCAAGTGTACGTCATTTGAAAGAAAGTCAGCATGAACGGGCGGTTCATCAGGAACGGGCGGCAACATTAAAGGAAAAAATGCGGGCGGCTGATTTGCCTGTCATGCCATCTGTAAGCCATATTGTTCCGGTTCTCGTTGGCGATCCAGTTATTTGCAAGCAGGCATCGGATATACTATTGAACGAGTTTAATATTTATGTCCAGCCGATTAATTATCCAACAGTTCCCAGAGGAACAGAACGGCTGCGCTTTACGCCTAGCCCGTTGCATACGGATGAAATGATGGATCATCTGGTGCTTTCCATGAAAGCAGTTTGGGCACGACTTGATGTGAAGAGATTCGCAAAAGCGGCCTGAAAGGATATTTCTAAAATAAAAGGAGCCAGTGAATGAGCAACGATACGGGAGAGTATCTGGTTGAATTCATTCAGGTCGGCTCATCTGTCAAGGTGTCTGCCATTGATCCGGTTTCTGGCCGTGAAGTATCTATTGTTGGTCCCGCAACAGCGAGCCGAGATCAACTGACACGAGTTGCGGTAAATAAGCTGAAATATGTGCTTTCCAAAGAAAAACCCTGAATATATTATTTTTCCCATACATATGGTAGGAAAACACTTGGCCTTATGATATTAGAGTCTTTTCGGTTCTGAATTATGCAAGGTATTTGAGATATATGGGTACGACTTCTAAGGAAATTATTGTGTTGGCAGGTGATCATGGCGGCTATGATCTGAAAGTGATTCTCAAATCTTTCCTGCTTGAAAATGACTTTGAGGTTCTGGATCTGGGATGTGACGGGCCAGAGTCCGTAGACTACCCGGATTTTGCCCATGCCATCGCCGATGCAATCAAGGAAAAAAAGGCTGATCGCGGTGTCCTTGTCTGTGGCTCAGGGATTGGCATCAGTATCGCCGCCAATAGACATGCTCATATTCGGGCAGCCCTCATTCATGACAGATTAACCGCAGAACTCAGCCGGCAGCATAATAATGCCAATGTCATTGTTATGGGGGGACGGACCATTGGCCCGGATGTGGCCAAAGACTGCTTGAAGGCATTTTTACAGACAGAATTTGAAGGCGGACGACATCAGCGTCGTATCGACAAAATGTCGTGATCTTTCATGAGAAAATATATTGATTTTAGGATTTTTTTAATATGATTTCATCCACAGATATGAATGTTTTTTTTAACGCATCACTTGAGAGCAGTGATCCAGACATATTAAACAGTATCGCCCTCGAAACCTCAAGGCAGCAGGAACATATTGAACTTATTGCCTCAGAAAATATTGTCAGTCGCGCCGTACTAGAGGCGCAGGGTTCAGTGATGACCAACAAATATGCCGAAGGGTATCCGGGACGCCGCTATTACGGCGGTTGTGAATATGTGGATATTGCTGAAAGTCTTGCCATAGAGCGGGCAAAAAAGCTTTTTAGAGCCGCTTATGTCAATGTTCAGCCCCATTCCGGCGCCCAAGCCAACGGTGCAGTAAATCTGGCGCTGGTGCAGCCCGGAGATACTATACTTGGTATGTCATTGGCAGCTGGGGGGCATTTGACCCACGGTGCACCGCCCGCACAATCAGGCAAATGGTTTAATGCCGTCCAGTATGGTGTCAGTCGCAAGGATGCCATGGTTGACTTTGATGAAGTGGAACGTCTGGCCAAAGAGCATAGGCCAAAAATGATTATTGCTGGCGGATCAGCTTATCCGCGGGTGATAGATTTTAAGCGGTTTAGGGAAATTGCTGATGAGGTTGGGGCATATTTCTGGGTGGACATGGCCCATTTTGCTGGTCTTGTGGCCGGGGGTGCACATCCTAATCCACTGGAACATGCCCATGTGGTGACCACGACAACCCATAAGACTTTGCGCGGGCCTAGGGGTGGCATGATCCTTACTAATGATCTTGATCTGGGTAAAAAATTTAATTCTGCTGTATTTCCGGGACTTCAGGGTGGTCCGTTAATGCATGTTATAGCGGCCAAAGCAGTTGCCTTCGGTGAAGCTTTAAGACCTGAATTCAAGGATTACGCCCATAATGTTATTAAAAATGCTCGCGTGCTTGCGGACCGTCTTCTGGAAGGCGGCTGTGACATTGTTTCGGGTGGGACGGACACACATTTGATGTTGGTTGATCTCAGGCCTTTGGGCCTGACAGGTCGGAATGCTGATAATTCGCTGGGTCGGGCCAATATCACCTGTAACAAGAATGGGGTTCCTTTTGATCCGGAAAAACCTATGGTAACATCCGGTATTCGGCTGGGTTCACCTGCTGGAACGACACGTGGTTTTGGGGTAAGGGAATTTGAAATGATAGGAGATTTCATCATTGAAATTCTGACCGGCCTTCAAGCCAACTCGGAAGATAATAGTGCAGCAGAATCTGCAGTACGGGAAAAAGTCATTGCGCTGTGCAAAGATTTTCCCATTTACTAACGTCGTGAAGGAATAGATAAATGCGCTGCCCATTTTGTGGAAATGACGATACACAGGTAAAAGACAGCCGTCCGACTGAAGATAATTCAGCTATTCGGCGCAGACGGTCCTGCAATGGGTGTGGTGCGCGTTTTACTACTTTTGAGCGGGTGCAGCTAAGAGAATTAACCGTGGCCAAGAAAAACGGTAAAAAAGTTCCTTTTGAGCGCGAGAAACTGGAGCGTTCAGTTAAACTTGCCCTACGTAAACGGCCGATCGAGGAAAACCGTATTGAATTGATGATTAATGGCATTGTCAGGCAGTTGGAAAGTCTTGGCGAATCAGAAGTCAAGACAGAGCAGATCGGAAAGCTGATCATGGAAGGCCTGCATAAGACGGATAAAGTGGCTTATGTGCGCTATGCTTCTGTTTACAAAGATTTCCGGGAAGCGGGAGACTTCGAAAAATTTGTCGGGCAGATTTCTGATCCCGTAGAATAGCAGATACTATCTTGAAAACCGATATTCACTATATGAAAATGGCACTGGGACTGGCACGTCGTGGTCTTGGCTCCACATGGCCTAACCCCACTGTTGGCTGCGTGATTGTAGACAGCTATGGTCATATTATAGGGCGGGGACATACTGGAAAGGGCGGTCGCCCCCACGGGGAAACACTTGCATTATCCCGAGTAGGAAAAGCCGCAAAAGGAGCCGTTGTTTATGTCACTCTCGAGCCATGCGCTCATCATGGGGATACACCTCCATGTGCTGATAGCCTTGTTGCAGCAAAGGTTGCCCGGGTAGTAGTTGCCACCGGTGATCCAGATGAGCGGGTTTCGGGCAAAGGCCTGGAAATCCTTGCAAACGCAGGCATTCAAGTTGATCTTGGCATCTGTCAAATGCAGGCAATACAGATAAATCAGGGTTTTTTCCAAAGACTATCTGAAACAAGACCCCTTTTAACAATGAAACTCGCTACATCACAGGATGGCATGATTGCAGGGCCTTTAGGGCATGACAAATGGATTACAGGACCAGAATCAAGACAAAGAGGGCATTTGCTCCGGGCCAGTCATGATGCCATTTTGGTTGGAATTGGGACTGTACTGGCCGATAATCCATCCCTTGATTGTCGTTTGCCAGGACTAGATGGCAGTTCTCCAATACGTATTGTTATCGACAGTCAATTAACAATTCCTGATGACTGCAGACTGGTTGCAACAGCAAAAAAAATCCCCACATGGGTCATAACAACTGTAGTTAATAGTGAAAAGTATGTGCTGCTTGAAAATTTGGGTGTTAAGCTCTTGTCTTGTGGTTCTGATACGAATGGCCGAGTGGATTTGGTAATGATGATGAGGCTGCTTGGTGCAGAAGGTATAACGCGGATATTATCAGAGGGCGGTGCAGCAGTTAATGCTTCCCTGATCCGGGCAAGTCTGGTAGACCGACTATATTGGTTCAGATCTAGGGACGTGATCGGAGATGGTGGGCTTGCGGCCCTTGCAACCACAGAACTAAATGAGTTACTTGATGGGCCTGATTTTCAGCTGATAAGAGCAGGCAAGACAGGAAAAGATAGTTGGCAGGAATTTGAAATAGGTCATTAGAATGTTTACCGGAATTATTACAGATGTTGGCTCTGTCAGGAGCATTACCCAAAAAGGCGATACCCGTATCGTCTTGACGACTGCTTTTGATACCGAAACTATTGATATTGGCGCGTCTATTGCCTGTAGTGGTGTGTGTCTTACCGTGGTTGACAAGGGCGGTGACTGGTTTGCAGTTGATGCTTCCGGTGAAACCCTGTCCTGCACTAATCTGGGCACTTGGAATGAAGGCAGTAAGGTAAATCTTGAAAGAGCGTTGAGAATAGGCGAAGAACTGGGCGGTCATATCGTCACTGGCCATGTTGATGGTATAGGTGAAGTATTATCTGTAACCCCACAGGGTGAAAGTATTATTATACGATTCTATGTACCTCAGAATTTAGCAAAATATATTGCAGAAAAAGGATCAGTGACCATTAATGGTGTCTCCCTGACAGTCAATGAAGTGATTGATGATGACCAGAAACGGACTATCTTTGCTATAAATATCATCCCGCATACTCAGGAAAAAACTACTTTTTCTGGTACGAAAGTTGGTGATAAGGTCAATCTTGAGATTGACGTATTGGCTCGTTATGTGGCCAGAATGAATGAATTTAACCAAGAAGACTAAATATTATGCCACAAAATTTCCTTTCCCCCATTGAAGATGTTCTGGAAGATGCCAAAAATGGCCGAATGTTTATTCTGGTCGATGATGAAGACCGGGAAAATGAAGGCGACCTGATTATTCCGGCCCAGATGGCCACTCCGGATGCGGTAAATTTTATGGCGAAATATGGGCGTGGCCTGATTTGCCTTACCGTGGATCGCAAAAGAGCAGAAATTCTCGGCCTTCCTCCGATGAGCCTTAACAATCAAGCCCGTAATAATACCGCCTTTACGGTTTCTATCGAAGCCAAGGAAGGTATAACCACTGGTATTTCTGCGGCAGATAGAGCGCACACCATAGCGGTGGCGACTAATCCGAGCATGAGTTCCGATGATATTGTATCACCTGGTCATGTCTTTCCCATTGTGGCAAAAGATGGCGGAGTATTGGTTCGGGCAGGTCATAC
>JAJFIP010000253.1 GCA_021774875.1 Emcibacter sp. | reverse complement strand
AACACAGTTGACAAAAACAGACGAAAATTTTGGACCATTCTGGAATACGGCAGCTCATACATTTTTTAATCGGCCCGGAGTTGTCGGATACACTTTTAACTTTGATCACACAAGTGGTAAGCAATACGCATGGGGCGCAGGTAGCTTCCATGTAGGTGGCGCGCATATTCTTTTGGCAGATGGATCAGTGCGATTCATCAGTGAAAATGTCGATAGAGCTGGTGTAGTTGCCGCCTTGATTTCAATCAGTGGTGGAGAAATTTTGCCGGAATTTTAATTAGTACTGTTATTACTCCTCCGACAATCGTAACATTTCAAAAGAATCGATGCGATTCTTCCTGTGACTAACTACTAAGATCCAGTGAATAGAACAGATTTCATGAAATCAAAGACTCTCTCTCTCTCCTCATATTTCATGCTATTAATGTTAAGCAGCCTGTCAGGTTGCCTGGGAGATGGAGCTGACCCATTACCAGATCTTTATGAAGTCACAGGCGTCATTACCTTGAATGGGCAACCATTGGGTAATGCAAAAGTCGTTTTTGAGCCAGAAGAAGTCAGAGAACAAGCACGCAGACGTGCTTCAAGTGCGACTACGAACGCTGATGGTTCTTACAGATTATATTACAATCCTAAAGCCGCTGGCGCAACAAGTGGAAAACATACAGTGACGATCTTTAAACTACCTGGTGATTCTGCGGAAGCGAGCGACGAACTGTCGATCCCCGCAAAATACAATGAGAAAACAGAACTCACAGCAGATGTGACCGAGGGAGACAATACGATCAACTTCGACCTGAAATCGAACTAGGAATCGTTTACGATCAGGATCAAGATGAAGAAATCAGCGTTAAAAGAACATTTGATTTTTTTGACATCGGTCTTGGTGCTTGCACTACCCGTCGTGCTCACATTCTATTTTGAAGACCACCCCGATCGGACTGTGTCCGAACTGGACTCAATGGTGGCTTCGATTCCCTTGGGAATTTCTGCAGCAGAAGCAGACGCTTTGATTGGGGCGCAACCCGACAACATTTCCAAAACGAAGGGTGTTCTGGCGAACCCCACGATGATGCTCGACGCTTCGAATGAATTGGCAGCAAAATATGGCCCCATTCAATCTTACTCGTTAAGAACCTGGAAGCGGAACGATGTGCACGCGACGGTCGCCATTGATGAATCTGGTAAAGTAGCCGGTCGCTGGACAGGGATTGCACACAAAAAAATCCGAAATTACAATTGGTACAGTTTAAATATGGTTTTTGCACGTCTGAAAGGCTGTTTTCGCTAGTTGTGTCGCATACTTCCGAAACCGCGAATTCCACCTACAATCTCCCATTCACTTTAAAATTGAAGTATCGCAGTAAAGACGTGAGAAGCAGCATTCCAGCAAAGAAAGCAAGTAAAACCCGGCACCGAATCATGTTTTACTCGTCAGTAGTTACAATCAAATAAATGAAAACAGAACTATCAAAATAAACGATGTCATCAAAGCTTTTGTCTACAAAGGCGGGTCGAGAGATACGGCGAGATGGAAAACTCTAAGTAATGACAGTTTTAGTCGCGTTTGTTATGTCAAATTCAATTTTACATCCACGTGATAAAACATAGCAAAGTGATAGATTCCGGACTTTATGAATTTCGTTCATTTAGCATGCGGACAAACTCTTGAAAACGGCGATAGGCGGCAAAACTTATCCGAGTATCAGTCTCCTCTAACACTGTCTCAGGCAATAGATCCCTCAGATCACTATTGCTTTGAATATTTAGATATTGAAGATCGCTTTGACGCTCTAGACTACTAAATGAATCAAGCAATGCGAGTCCGCCCTCAGTGCCGATTTTGTTTTCGAGTAGGTCGAGTGAGTTGAGGTTGATCATTTTTGCGAGGGCCAATGCCCCCTCAGTACCTATTTCGTTAGCAAATAGATTAAGTGACTTAAGGTTGCAAAGTGTGGAAATGGCCTCCGCCCCCCTATTACCAATCTGGTTACTACTGAGGCCAAGTCGATTGAGGCTTGCTAATGTTGCGATGGCTTTTGCTCCCTCAGCGTTTATTGAATTTTCACCAAGATCAAGTATTTTTATATTGGTAAGAGCCACAAGCTCTTGTGCCCCCTCAGATTCAATTTCATTATTTCTTAGATCGAGAACTTCGAGACTGGTGAGTTTTGCAATGGCACGTGCCCCCTCAGCTCTTATTTTATTCTCGCTGAGATTGAGGGTTTTGAGATTGGTGAGTTTCGCGATAGCCTGCGCTCCTTTCGATCTGATCATATTCCAATTAAGATCGAGTGAGTTTAGATTGGTAAGTGCTGAGATAACATTTACTCCTTCATCGCCGATCTGGTTATCTTCGAGATTGAGTGATTTAAGGCTGGTGAGCGCTGCAATGGACTGAGCTCCTTTATCACCAACCTCACTATATCTGAGATTGAGGCTGTTCAGGTTAGTGAGTTTGGCGATTGCTTTTGCCCCTTTAGCTCCAATTTTATTACTACTGAGATCGAGTGAACTGAGATTAGAAAGTTTGGAAATCTCTTGCACACCCTCATCAATGTCATGCACATACTCATACTCATCAGTGTCATCCTCATACACATCTCGGCTCTCAATTCCCTTGAGAGCAAGTCGATTGAGGCCCGTGAGTTTCGTAATTGCCTGTACCCCCTCAGCTCCAATTTCGTTTTGGCTCAAATCAAGTGATTCGAGGCTGGTAATTTTCGAAATAGCCTGTGCTCCTTCAGTACCTATTTCGTTAGCAAAGAGACTGAGTAATTTTAGGTTGTGAAGTGTGGAAATGGCCTGTACCCCTACATCACCAATTTGGTTACTATCGAGATTGAGTGACTCGAGGTTCACGAGTTTCGCGATCTCCTGAGCCCCTTCATCTCCGATTTTATTAAAATAGAGATCAAGTGATTCAAGGCTTGTGAGTTTCCCGATCGCCCGTGCTTCCTTGTCTTCGATCCCATTAAAACGAAGATTGAGTGATTTGAGGTTAGGAATTTTAGTGATTGCCTGCAGCTCGTCTTTTCCAAATGAAAAATGTAGCAAGGCTAATTTCTGTAAATGAGTTAACTTAGTAATTTTATCCAAAGGGAGTCTAATACTGAGGCGGAAGACACTTCTGTCAGCTTGAAACAAGTTAATAATTTCCTGATCAGTCAAACCATATAATTGCTCTACCGAACATTTTAAACGAGGATCTCCTGACCCGATAAGGTAGAGTTCAGTCCATTGCTCATCGGCTGCTTGTTTTAATATCGCATCCAACTCTTCATCCGAATTTAGTGTTGGAATCGTATATTCTGAGTTGTTCATAAATTTCTCTATGTTATATATTTGAAAACTGTGTTTTCACCTCGGTGAACTGTAGCCCTTACTCTGCAAGCGGAAGCATTAGATCACCCCAAAATTACCAATGTGTGCACTTAACTTAAAGTCTATTTGGTAAATTTAAAAATGTGATTTTAAAAGACCAGAGAATTGATTGGTTTCTGTTATTTGGAGAAAAGGCCTGTTTTTTCATAGTTGTTCCTCGTCACTCTCTCACGAAACCGAGCAACCATTTTCCCCTGTATGCAAAGTCCTGATTTCGCGGTCACCACTCTCCGCTATAGTAATCGAGAAGTCTAACGGCAAAGAATACGAGCAGACACATGAAGCGATCTAGTCTGACGGAGGCGTCATGGGAGCCTGCGGCAGAAACGCGGCACGAGATATCCTGCGCGACGGAAAACGCTAAGCAACAAGCCACTTTCAGCCGCATCTGTTATGGCAAGGCCAGTTCGACATACGGCGCGGTACGATAGCCCAACACGACGAATCAATCCGAGCACGCTATTCAAAACAGAATATCACCGTTGCGATTCTTGATAAATCCAGACTGATCGCTACCGGATATCAACAGGCTAGGAAACTTCATTCAAACTAAGCTTCTTAATAGTCCACCCCGGAAACTTGCTCTCCACCATCTGGCGTACTAAGCGCTTTCAAGATTTGAGGATCGATGTCCTTACTTAAGGACTTACCACTTCCATCAGCAAAGATGACATTAACTGCACCTCCGATGAATGGACTTCCGAGTTGATCTGGACCTGCATTAAGCCCCTTGGCTGGATCCCGATAATTAAAAAGAGAACCCCAGGCAGGATAATTCGAGTATATTTCGCCGAGTAGAATTGTATTAGTCAAACCGTCAGCATTCGATATTTCATCGAGGCTGTAAGCTTTATTAACCCTGAATAAACGCAAGTTAGCAGTATAGTGAGTCAAAGCAAAACCTTTTGACTCTGTTTTCATATTATTCAGAGCAGGATTAAGAAAAAACGGAATACTGTTTTTAAAAACATTTTCATTTTCAAGATCATTCCAGGATTTTTCATAATTGATCTGTTTCGCCAGTTCTACTTGATCAATAAACGGTAAGAGAGATGTCATCCAACCATGCAAAAGCTCACTATTCTGATCTGTTGTCGTTCCTAGTACTACAGCGCCTGTTTACGTTTCCTAGTGCGTCTTCGCAGTTCTTTTCTTCTTCTTTGTTCGTGGCAGTGTTTTGCGATCTGATTGCGGACCATTCGCCATTGGCTCCAT
>JAJFIP010000252.1 GCA_021774875.1 Emcibacter sp. | reverse complement strand
CACTATCAAAGACTGCTGGATTATGTGGTGCCGGACTTTGTTCACATTCTGGCAGCGGGCAAAATCGTCAAAACCGGAGACAAGCAATTAGCCCTGGAATTGGAAGACAAGGGTTATGTTGGTCTGGGTATAAAAGAAAATGCGGCTTGAGATATGGTAAAAATTTTACATCTGGATAATCCTGAAATAGGTAATAGATTTGAAGCGGTTAGAGCGTCTCTTACCGGTGCGGATCAGGTCTGGCTGGATGAACTGCGCCGTGATGCCATGAGTGAATTTACCGCCACCGGTATTCCCGGCCCACGGTTAGAGGAATGGAAATATACCAATCTTGGGTTTTTAGCTAATGAGAATTATGAAGTTGCTAATATTGATAACCAGCAGACGGAAATCAAAGGTCTGTTTGATCAGGCTTATCTGGATAACATTGATGGCCCGGTAGTGGTTTTTGTCAATGGCCATATCTATCCGGACTTGTCGTCATACCCGGTTGGGGATGGCGTTACATTCGCGGTATTTTCAGAAAATACCGAAAATTTTCGTTTGTCTTTGGTGACTTCTGAAAGCTCTACGGCTTTAAACAACCTGAACCGGGCCATGGTCAGCGATGGCTATTATCTTGAACTGGCCGCCGGCGCGGAAGTTACCCAACCAATACAGATTATCCATATTGTCACTTCCGGCACCCATATGAAGCTGCTGCCGGTCCGGTCACAGGTTACGGCGGGCAAAGCGTCTAAGGCCAGAATTATTGAAACTTTTATTGGACCGGAAAATCAGCGCTACTGGAGCCATATGATCAGCGAAATCACGCTACAGGAAACTGCTGAACTGTCGCTGGTCCAATTCCAGTTACAGGGCAAACAGGCCATCCATATGACAGAACTGCATACCAAAGTGGCAGAAAAGGCACGTTTTAGCCATATCAGCCTGCAACTTGGTGCCGAGATCAGCCGTACCGAACTGGTTAACAGCTTCACCGGTGAATTTGCTGAAATAGAGCTGCGCGGCGCATATCTTGGCCGAATCAGCCAATCTCATGATATATTTACCCGCATCAATCACAATCAGCCCAACTGCCAGAGCAGCCAAATATATCGCGGTGTACTGGATGAGGGCGGAAAGTCGGCTTTTCAGGGAAAAGTGGTTGTTGCCCGTGATGCCCAGAAAACCAATGCCGACCAGTCCAATAAGAATCTCCTGCTTAGCCGCAAGGCAGAGGCCAATGCCAAGCCGGAACTTCTGATCTATGCCGATGATGTGAAATGTTCTCATGGGGCAACGGTGGGAGAATTGGACGCCAATCAACTTTTTTATCTGAGATCACGGGGTCTGGATGAAGCCTCTGCCAAGGGTCTGCTGGTCGAGGCCTTTGTTGCCGAAGTATTTGACCAGCTGGATGATGAAATAGTAAAGGATAAATTCACAGAACAAGCCGCAGGCTGGCTGTCCGGGGAGGTGGCATTATGACGCCTAATCCCCTAAGTAATTATAATGTTGAGGAAATTCGCAAGGATTTCCCCATATTCAATCAGAAAATATATGGCAAACCGCTGACTTTTCTTGATAGCGGGGCGTCTGCACAAAAACCACTAAGGGTGCTGGATGCTATCCAGAAAAGTTATTCTGAGGAATATGCCAACATCCATCGGGGGGTCTATTATCTGTCGCAGGTAGGCACTCAGAAATATGAGGATGCCAGGGTCAAAATCCAGAATTTTATCAATGCGAAAAGCCATAAAGAGATTATCTTTGTCCGTGGGGCCACGGAAGCGATCAATCTTGTGGCCCAGACATGGGGCCGCAAATTTCTAGAATCTGGTGATGAGGTTGTCTTAAGCCGCTTGGAGCACCATTCCAATATAGTGCCGTGGCAGATACTACGCGATGAGAAAGATATTGTGATTACGGTCGCCCCCATTGATGATAAAGCCAACTTTTTGTTTGACGAATTTGAAAAGCTGCTCAGTGAAAAAGTAAAGCTGGTAGCCATCACCCATATATCCAATGCGCTCGGCACTATTACGCCCATCAAGGATATTATCAAAGCCGCCCATAAGGTTGGCGCAAAAGTTCTGGTAGATGGCTGTCAGGCCGTGCCGCACATGCGGGTGGATGTGCAGGAGCTGGACGCGGATTTTTATGTCTTTTCCGCACACAAGCTTTATGGCCCCACTGGTGTTGGTGTGCTTTATGCCAAAGAAGACTTGCTTGACGCCATGCCGCCATATCAGGGCGGTGGTGATATGATCCGGTCAGTGACTTTTGAGAAAACGGTCTATAATGACCTGCCCCACAAGTTTGAGGCCGGAACCCCCCATATCGCAGGCGGTATAGGCTTTGGCGCGGCCCTTGATTATGTGGAAGACTTGGGGTTCCATAATATTGGCCAGTATGAGGACCGGTTGCTTGACTATGCGCTCGGAAAAATTCAAGAGGTAAAGGGGTTGAGACTGATCGGTCAGGCCGATAACATGGCGGGGATAATATCTTTTACCATGGATCTCGCCCATCCCCATGACATTGGCACCATTTTGGATCAGGACGGCATCGCCATCCGTACCGGACATCATTGCGCCCAGCCGGTGATGGATTTTTTCGATATTCCGTCAACGGCGCGGGCGTCACTGGGGCTGTATAATACGGAACAGGACATTGACCGGCTTGTGGACGGTCTTCATAAGGTTAACCGGATTTTTTCATGAATTTCCACGATAGAAGAACAGGATAGAAAAGTGAACAGCAGCGAAGAACAGTCAATTGAGACAACTTCTGAGGAACGGGATTTTTCCATCCCTCTTGACGAAGATACCCGGAAATTCCTGCAGGAACAGATCGTTGCGCGGATGCGGGAAATATATGACCCGGAAATACCTATTGATATTTATGAGATGGGTCTCATCTATGAAGTGAATGTGGCGGCGGATGCCAATGTGGACATTATTATGACCCTGACCACGCCCCATTGTCCGGTGGCAGAAACCATGCCCGGCGATGTGCAGTTGCAGGCTGGTGATGTGGATGGGGTACGGGACGTTAATGTGGATCTGGTCTGGGATCCGCCCTGGACCATCTATATGATGAGCGAAGCCGCTCGACTTGAAATGGGCTTTATGTAGATATGGACAGGGTAATTACCATAACCGATGCCGCCGCAGACCGGATCAGGGAAATATTGCATAGCCGGGGCAAGGCCTGTCACGGGGTTCGGCTCGGCACATCGACCAAAGGCTGCAATGGTCTGTCTTATACGGTGGATTATGTGGACGATGTTAATCCTGCTGATGAAAAAATAGAGGATAAAGGCATCACCCTATATGTGGATGCCATGTCGCTGATTTACTTGCTCGGCAGCGAGATGGACTACCGAAATGAGAAATTTCAAAGCGGGTTCATTTTCACAAACCCCAACGCAAAAGGCAGTTGCGGTTGCGGGGAAAGTTTCAGCGTTTAGAATATTCTGCCTTCAACCGTGGACAGCGGTAGACTTCGTCTCATGTACTCATGTACACTTCGCCTCGGCTGCCTTGCCACGATTAAACGCAGAATATTCTAGAGCTTGCTAACTTTTTCGCGCAGCTCGGTGAATAGGCCGGGGATTTCGTTCAAGTGTTTTTCTTCCACATCCAATATGGTCAGGAAGGCGCGTTTTTTCAGAGCAACCACATCCAGCTTATGATCCAGACCGGAAATCTGGGCCTGATTATAAAGCAGGTCAATTAGCCGTTCTGCGCTGTTCATTCTTCCCCAGAGATAATCATTCTCCCGATCTTTGCGACTGAAAAAAGCCCCAAATCCGGCCATTGCAATGCCATGAAGCGGCATGTCATCGCTTTTCCTGCGCAGTACCGAAGTATCTTTGGGGCTGATGCGGTTGACTTTTACTTCGTTGAATTCACCGAGCTCTTTTGAGCCCATTATGGAAAATGTTGTCACGTCCCAAAAGGAAAACCCGATATAGCTGATGGCCAGACTCTTGGTAAGCCCGCTTTCCCAGTTAATGTTATATTGGTCGGCAATAAGCTTGTCAGCAGCGTATTTATAATGATCAAGATGCAGAATTTTCGCCAGACCGTCCAGGGCGGAATTCAGACCCGTCATATGATCTTTCAGCATTTCCCCAATCATAGTCTCTGGCATATCATCATCAATATCAAGTTCTGCTACCGGGCAAAAGGCGCGCAGCAGGGCCTCTTTAACCTTGGGCGGAATGGTATCCGGGTTGGCACAATTACTGACATCTTCCAGAATATCATAAAGTGATCGTTTCAGCTGATCCAGTTTCCGCGCATCCTGAGGGTGATGAGAATAATGGGTGTTGAGGTCTTTAATGACAAACAGCAGACGGCGTCGCTGATATTTAATATCAAATTTAGTCAGGAAATAGCCCCATGAGGGCAAGGGGTCAGCCCGGCCATTTTTTTGCATTAGCCCCTTAACCCAGCCCATTAGTTTTGACTGGTTATGTTTTTCCATCCTTTCAGAATAAGCGGAAAAATCAAATTTATCCCTGAAAGCCAGATGATGCAGCACACAAAATAACCGTCTTCGCCGACGGCTGCCGGGGTTAAAGCCACAAATATCGGCGATCAGATTGGTCAGGGCGGCAACCGTGTTGCGCACTTTCAGTCGTGCGTAGCCACCATAAGAAAACCCGGCCCCGGTTACGGATTTTACATTGGCTATGATACGCAGATAAGTGATTTGCCCCGCATCTGTTATGGTATCCAGGGTCTTGCCGGAAATCTCAGCCACCAGTTCCTCTATCTCAGGTTTGGCATGGTCGATCACGGTTTTAATGGTTCTGATTTGCTGGTTATAGACCTGAATATCGGTCAGATCATCATGCATTGGCTCATTCATGGGAATATTGGACATGGCGCCCTTGATGGTATTAAGTAAAGAGGGTGGCGCCCCAGTCGGCGGGATAATCAGCCGTTCCGGGTTGGGATCAACATAGATAATCCGTCTGTCCACTTCCCTGAAGGCCGCCCGTCCTTGAATGGCCGAAATCGCCTGATCAAAGGGCTTGTTATTGAGAATACTGCCGTCAAGAAAAGATGTCAGCATGGGGTCAAGGCCGGATTTTTCATATTCTGAAAAATTTCTCTTTAAAAAGTCGTCTTTTCTAACCCAGCTTTTATCAAGATCTTTTAAAAAATTGTCCATTTCCCTAAGCTGTGCTGGCGGGAAAGCCCCGGGATAACTTGATGTGGCCCGGGCGGCAAAGCTTAATGCCGGAATGTCAAAATACTCAAAATCTGTTTCAATATTGTTATCGGGGTTGTTGTTTTCAGCAGCATTACTGTTCTTCTTGTTAAGATAGGAAAAATGAAGATTATGGCGATGCTCTCGTTCATGAATGTATGGGGGATCATTGAGCGGGATCACGCGCCGAAAGCCATAATAGTCGGTAACTGTGACATAAAGATCAAGCCGATGGCCATAAGGCATCAGGGAATGGCCCTTGATCTTACCCATGGCGTTTAGTCCCTTATACATCAGTCCCAGAAAATGTTTACCATCAAAGGGCGGCTTTAATTTCCAGATATTCATCAGGGCCGGGAGTTTATTTTGTACCTGATCGGCCAGTGCCGTATCGCCGAGATATTTACGGCTCAAGTAATTTACAATGGGCTTGGAAAGCATTTTGTCCAACGTTCCGGCGGGTTTTTTCTGGCCGACCAGACGACTGACATCTGCTTCTTCCAGCCAATGATCGCGCAGGTGATCCATGCTCAGATCATGGGCCACGGCCCGACCCAGAAAAATACTATTCATGCCGCCCGCAGATGCTCCGGCGATAACATCAACGATTACCCGGAGTTCCAGTTCGGGGGACAGTGCTTTCAGAATGTCAAAATAAACCAGTTCCGTATCCGCCTTATCGAGCAGATGTTCATTGGGATAAATATATTTTTTCCGGCTGGCGGCATGGATATCAGGGTCATTGTGAAAGGCCTTGGATGCACGGACCAGTTTCAGAATTTCCTTGGAGGTTCCATGGATATATACGGCAAGCGAAACCCCGCCAAAACAGACCAAAGCTAATCTTAATTCTTTTTCCTGCATTTACTATCCGATTTTTTCCGACGGGATGATAAATTCAACAACCTGTCCTGACTTACTTTTTAGGTCAGACCAGTCATTTATGTCAAAGTCTAATATGCCAACAGCACAAGTGGGATAATTCACACCAGTACCAGCATTGGCAGAATCAGCGACCAAATCCTGAAATAATAACGAAAGACCCGGATTATGACCAATAATCATCGCGCTATTGATGGCTGATGTGAGGGTTCGGACCAGACCAGCCATATTTTGTCCTGAAGCCAGATATAAATCGTCGCGGATGCTCTGGGTAATGTCAGTTTCTGCTCCGCTTAAAAGTTGGCTCAGGCTTTCCTGGGCCCGGACAGCAGAGGAGCAGAGAATATATTCGGGCAGCAGATCAGCTTTATTTAAATATTGTCCAAGCCAAAAGGCCTCTTGTTTGCCGCGCTCTGCAAGGGGCCGGGTTTGATCGCTGAGCCCAAAGCCGGTTTTAGCATGTCTGAGAAGAAAAAGTCGTTTCATTGGTTTTGTTGATCAGGCCTATTTTTAAAAGTCAGATGTTATGCCATTATTTTCCCAGTCACCGTAGCGGGTTGGCTCTGGGCCTTTGCGACCACCGACTTCTTTTGTTGGGGCAGGCTTCCTGTTAGTCGTTTCTTTGGTATCCGTTTGTGAGGGCGGTGGTTTTCTTTGATCATTCATCAGACATTCTCTTGCTAAAATCTTATATTAATTACATATATAGCAGTTATGTTAAGGCGAGTGGATAAAATATGGCAAATGACCTGACGGGCCGGTGGGCAGCACTTGCTTTTCTGGAAAAAATTCTCGATGATCATGTGCCACTGGATCAGGCCTTTGACAACACTTGCCGCCAGTTCGGGGATAAATTATCCGTTCAGGACCGGGGTTTCGTTCGTCATCTGGGCACCACCTGCCTGCGCCATCTGGGCCAGTTGGATGCCATGATCAATCATTGCACCCAAAAGAAACTGACCGGCAAACAGAAAACAGTCCGTAATATTCTGAGACTGGGCATCACCCAGCTGCTTTATATGGAGGTAGCCGCCCATGGAGCGGTGAATTCTGCCGTTAAAATGACCGACAAGCAGAAAAATACTTCAGATCGCCACTGCAAAGGCATGGTCAATGCCATTCTCAGACGCATAGACCGGGAAAGGGAAAAATTTTCAGGCGGATTTTCCCCGACCCTGAATATTCCCAAATGGCTGAAAGAAAATTGGCAGACACGCTATGGCAAAGAGGAGTTCGCTAAAATAGCTATTGCTGTACTGGGCGAACCGCCGCTGGATTTCACCCTGAAGCCCGAATGCGAGGGGGCGACATGGGCGGAAATGCTGGACGGGGTTCTGTTGCCGGGCGGTTCGGTCCGGGTGGAAAAGGCGGGGCTAGTGCAGAATCTTGCTGGTTATGAAGAGGGGTCTTGGTGGATACAGGACGTGGCGGCCAGTCTCCCGGTAAATCTGCTAGGGGCAGGGTGCGGTGATCCGGTGCTGGAACTTTGCGCGGCTCCCGGGGGCAAAACTGCACAGCTTGCCGCCAGCGGATGCCGGGTTACGGCGGTGGACCGTTCAGCACGAAGGCTCCGGCGGTTGCAGGAAAATATGGACCGGCTAAACCTTGTCTGTGACGTCGTGACGTCAGATGCGGCAGATTTCAGACCGGACAAAGAATATGGCTTTATCCTGCTGGACGCGCCATGTTCAGCTACGGGTACTCTGCGCCGCCACCCGGATGTGAGCCGCGCCAGAGGGTCAAAGGATATTATGGCCCTGGCAGAAATACAGACCCACCTGTTGGATGCCGCAGTTGGTATGATGCCAGTGGGCGGTATTTTAATCTATTGCGTCTGTTCCCTTCAGTCAGAAGAAGGCCCGGAGCAGATAAAGGCTTTACTGGACCGCAATGGAACGGTAAAACGAAAAGGGATAGACCTTGCGGAATTGTCCGGATTTGAGAATTCTCGTCTTGACGGCGGCGATGTTCAGACTTTACCGCATCATATATCCGGCGGCATGGATGGTTTTTTCATCAGTCGTCTGGTAAAAATTTCTGAAGAAGGACCATAATGCAAAGAGAAACCAGAATAGCCCCTTCGATCCTTTCCGCGGACTTTGCCAGACTGGGCGAGGAGATTGCCGCCATTGATGCTGCGGGCGCGGATTACATTCATGTGGATGTTATGGATGGCCATTTTGTACCTGCTATTACCATTGGCCCTGCCGTGGTCAAGGCGATCAGACCGTTCAGTAAAAAAACATTTGATGTCCATCTGATGATTTCTCCGGTGGATAATTATATCAGGGAATTTGCTGATGCGGGCAGTGACATCATTACCATCCACGCTGAAGCAACCCCCCATTGCCACCGCACAATCCAGCTGATCAAGTCTCTGGATAAAAAGGCGGGAATTTCGCTCAACCCCGGCACGTCCATAGAGCTGCTCGACAATGTGATGGATATGGTGGACCTGATTCTGGTGATGAGCGTTAATCCGGGATTTGGCGGTCAGAAATTTATTGTCAGTCAGTTGGAGAAAATCCGCCGTATCAGACAAAGGATCGATAACAGTGGCCGCGATATTGATCTGCAGGTTGATGGTGGTATCAATATGGAAACAGCAGGATGGGCAGTGGAAGCCGGGGCCGATGTTCTTGTGGCTGGAACCGCTACCTTCACTGGTGGGCCGTCCCAGTATGAGATAAATATCCAAAAACTTCGCGGTGAATAAACATGTCGCAACTTCGTCGTCAATCAGTCACACCGCTAGCTGAAAGGCTGCTAAAACGACTGAAAGAAATGGCGAGGAAGCTGATTTATGCCAGCCCCATCCATGAACTTTACCTGAAGGGCCCCCACCCTCTGCGCCTGCTTGGTACCCCGAAGGACCCCTGGGCAGGATCGGTAACAGCTGGGTCTCATATCCTGGCGGGCAATTTTTTTAATGAGGGTGGATTGCTCAGTAATCCTGATCACGCCAAGGGCGAATGGCAGGATGGTCAGATTTGGCAGGCAATGAATCTGAGTCCGAAATGGCAACAGCATTTACATTCCTTTTGCTGGCTGCGGGATTTAAACCGGGTCGTTGACCGTAAGGCCGCCAGAGACAAAGCGATTATACTGACGCGCAACTGGTTACAGGATTTTGACAGTTGGCATGACCTGGCCTGGTCCCCGGATATTATCGGTCAGCGGTTGATCGGCTGGATGGCTTATGCGCCGCTGATTCTTGATAGTGATGATCTGATATATCGTAGCAAGTTGCTGAACTCATTGGCGCGGCAGGCGAGACATCTTTATCATGCCGGTGATGAAATGCTACGGGGTCTGCCCCGGATACAGGCCATAGGCGGACTGATTATTGCGGGGCTTTATGTGCCGGGTGGAGAAAGTTGGCTTGATAGAGGTACGGCCCTGTTAAAGTTGGCACTGGCCCAGGAAATTCTGGCTGATGGCGGGATTTCCACCCGCTGTCCAGAAGATATGAACCGGGTTTTGCAGAATCTATTGATGATTCGGGCATCTTATAAAGCGACAGCACACAACATTCCACAAACTCTGGACGACGCGATCTGCCGAATGATCCCCGCGTTGAAAAATCTGTTACACGGCGATGGCAGGCTGGCTTTATTCAATGGCTCGGTTGAACAAAATGCTCAGGATATTGCAAAAACTTTTGCCTTTGCGGCAGATTTGGAAGAGAAAGCTGTTGGTGGCGACGGCGGGGAAAGTGGCTTTAGACGACTTGCAAATGGTGTCGTAGCAGTAATCGTGGATGCTGGTCCGCCAGCAGACAGGGACATCAGCCAGAAATGTCATGCCGGAACACTATCTTTTGAAATGAGCGATGGTAAGCAGAGGATCATTGTCAATTGCGGCAGTAGCCGTTCCCTTGCCCTGATGGCAGAAACGGATTTTGATAAGTTGTCCCGGTCAACAGCCGCCCACTCAACCCTGATTCTGAATGATATGAATTCCAGTGAAATCCGTGACGATGGTCTGATCGGTCACGGGCCCACGCGGGTTAACAGCAAAGCAACATCTGAGGCAGGTCATAGTCTTCTGGAGGCCAGCCATGATGGTTATCTGTCTCGCTTTGGTATTATTCATCACCGGACTATATATTTGAGTGAAACAGGCGATGATTTGCGCGGCGAGGATGTTCTGGAATGTCCGAAAGTTGGCACCCACACACCGAAGTTTGATCTGCGCTTTCATATTCATCCCGACCTTACCATAAGCCGGCAGGGGGCAGCAGATCGCCTGCTGCTCAGGCTACCTACTTCTGAATATTGGCAGTTTCAATGTTCGGGCGGTATGATTGCTCTGGAGGAAAGCATTTATCTGGGGGACGGCGTGCGGGTTCAGAATTCAAGGCAGATTGTGGTGTCAGGAAAGGCCGATCTGAAGAAAACTGTTATTAAGTGGTCACTGCGCCGCATAGAGCATAATATCTGATTTTTCCCTTGCGAAATGGCAGATGACCCTTTAGGTCGTAAATCAATATATTTATCAAACAGGAGCGACAATAATATGGCAGCGATAAAACGGGCATTATTGTCCGTATCAGACAAAAGCGGACTGATAAAATTTGGACAGTTTCTGGAAAGGCAGGGCGTTGAAATCCTGTCCACCGGCGGCACGGCAAAGGCTCTGGCAGAAGCGGGAGTCGCGGTGACAGAAGTTTCTGACCATACAGGATTTCCTGAAATGATGGATGGCCGGGTAAAAACCCTGCACCCGAAAATCCACGGCGGACTTTTGGCCCTGCGCAATAATGAAGCCCATGTCAAAGCCATGACCGACCATGACATTTCCGCCATTGATCTGCTGGTGGTTAATCTTTATCCCTTTGAAGAAACTGTGGAAAAAGGATCAGATTTCGCCACCTGTATAGAAAATATCGATATTGGCGGTCCGGCAATGATTCGTTCGGCGTCTAAAAACCATAGCTTTGTCACCGTAGTGGTGGAGACTAGTGATTATGAAGCGGTCATGGCGTCCATGTTGGAAAATGATGGCGCGACGTCGGCAGAGTTGCGCCGCAGGCTGGCGGCAACGGCCTTTGCCCGCACCGGCTCCTATGATGCGGCAATCTCGGCATGGTTTGCAGAACAGCAGGGCGAAACCTATCCCGACCGGATCAATATCACCGCCAGCCGCCAGCAGATCTTGCGTTATGGGGAAAACCCACATCAGGATGCGGCCTTCTATGTCACGCGCAATGAACGCGCGGGCATTGCCACAGCCCGGCAGCTTCAGGGCAAGGAGCTGAGCTATAATAATCTCAATGATACCGATGCGGCGTTCGAGCTGGTCAGTGAATTTGACCCCGAATCCAGTCCTGCGGTGGCGATCATCAAGCATGCCAACCCGTGCGGTGTGGCAAAAGCGGCGACGATGAGCGAAGCTTATAAACGGGCATTGATTTGTGACCCCACTAGCGCTTTTGGCGGCATAATTGCCCTGAACGGAACTTTGGACGAGGCTACGGCTACAGAAATTGCCAAAGTTTTCACCGAAGTGGTTATTGCCCCGGATGCCAACGGGGCGGCATTGGAATTATTGTCGTCCAAGAAGAATTTGCGCCTGCTGCTCACCGGTGGCCTGGCTGATCCTCGCGCAGCGGGGCAGACCCTTAAATCTGTGGCAGGGGGTTATCTGTTGCAGGGCCGGGACAATGGCAAAATTACCATGGAAGATTTGAAAGTAGTCACCGAACGGGAGCCAACCGAACAGGAACTGAAGGATCTGCTGTTTGCCTTTACCGTTTGCAAGCATGTGAAATCCAACGCCATCATTTATGTCAAGGATGGGGCAACGGTGGGCATTGGTGCGGGGCAGATGAGCAGGCTTGATAGTGCCCGTGTTGCAGTCCGAAAATCTGAAGATGCAAGTGAAGCGGCTGGTCTTTCACAAGTCATGACCAAAGGCTCTGTTGTTGCATCAGATGCTTTTTTCCCCTTTGCCGATGGCCTGATCAGTGCCGCAGAAGCCGGAGTTACGGCAGTGATTCAACCCGGTGGCTCCCTGCGTGATGATGAAGTGATCGCTGCCGCCAATGAACGCGGCCTCGCCATGGTTATGACCGGAATGCGCCATTTCAGGCATTAAATGTTGATGGGGGATTTCCTCCGTGCTCGCGCACTCCCCCTCCTCGCGCAAGCTCGGGCGGCCACCCAAAATTTATGGGGACCTTGCCTCACCCTGATCGGGCTCGGTTACTGCGTCATTTGCGGATAAAATATTACAATAGATACCTAATCCACAATTACATTTCTGATCTGTCTGGCAGCAAAGCCTAGTTTGGTGACATTGACCCGGCCTGTTGTCTGGAAATCCCGGATCAGTTTTTGGATGCGGTTGGTGGAACTTTCTGCCTTTTTCAGCCATGCTTTTGTGGCTTTCATGCTATCGCCATTCTTTTGTCCGCACAGGGCCGTCCGGGTCAGATTCTTCTGTTGATCCAGAAGATCAGCAACCACACTGTTGACAGCCAGGCGATCCCAATGATCGGAGGATTCCACCATATCGGCTTCGGCCCGTAACCAGTCAAAGCCGATTTTTTCGCCCAGCATAAAGTAGGCTTGTGCAACATCGGTCACGTCAATTTTCATTTCATCAGCGACCATAACAATATCACAGGCAGCAATTTCCAACTCCAGATTTGAGATATGGGTTGCCAGATCCTTACCAACATTTTGCTCACAATACATGGCAACCTTGAATTTCAGGCTGTCATCAATTTGATTCTCAAGCGAAAATGATTTGCTGAATAATTGCTGGACGCCGGGTTTGAACTGGTCAATAACTTCTTCTATGGGCCGGCTTGAATCGGTGTTATTAAGAAACCAGATGGTCTGGCGGTGGGCAAAGGCCTCCACATCCATCAGCATCAGGATCTGAATAGTGGCGGGTACCACATAGTCCAGATTCTCTATTTCTTCGTAGAGTGCAGTCAATTCAAAAACTTCTGCCGCCAGATAAAAGGCCCGGGCTATTTCCGCTGGCATGGCGCCGGTTTCTTCTTTGATGGCCTGAATGCTGCCGCGATTGACAATTTCGTTGCAGATTTCCTTGGCAATGATATCTTTCTTCAATTGGTGGCTACATATTTCCGGGGCATATTTTTCCCTGAGCTGTTTCGGGAAAGCCCGGATGAGAAATTTATCAAGGTAAGGGTCATCCAGAATATCGCTTTTCATCAGGTCGTCATAAAGACCCATTTTGGAATAGGCGACCAATATGGCTATTTCAGGCCGGGTCAGACCCAGTTCCTGCTCTGTGCGTTCAATCAAATCGTCATCAGAGGGTAGAAATTCCAGCTCCCGATCCAGATTGGCTGTTTTCTCCAGGTCATCCATAAAGCGCACGAAACTGTCAAGCTCTCGAATACTGCTAGAGCGGGCTATACTGATGGCCTGGGTTTGCAGATAGTTGTCATTGAGAACAATATCGCTTACCTCATCGGTCATTTCCACCAGCAATGCGTCGCGCTGCTTTGGCGTGAGCTTGCCGTCCTGAACCAGAGCATTGAGCAGTATTTTGATATTTACTTCATTATCAGAGCAATCCACGCCAGCAGAATTATCAACGGCATCAGTATTGATCAGGCCACCTTTCAGGCAATATTCGATGCGGCCCCTTTGGGTACAGGCAAGATTCCCGCCCTCGGCAATAACCTGACAATTGAGGTCATTGCCATTGATGCGGATGGCATCATTGGCCCGGTCACCTACTTGGGTATTGCTTTCGCGGGAAGATTTAATATAGGTGCCTATTCCACCAAACCACAGCAGATCTGTGTGGGATTTCAGAATTGCTTTCATCAGCTCATTGGGGGTTGCACTTTCCTGAGCATCGTCAAAGCCGAGCAAGCTTTTCATTTCCGTACTTAAGCTGATCGCCTTGGATTTGCGGCTGAAGATACCGCCGCCTTTTGAGATTAGCTTGCTGTTATAATCCTGCCAGCTGGAGCGCGACAGGTCGAACATACGCTGACGTTCTTTAAAGCTTTTGGCCGGATCAGGATCAGGATCAATGAATATATCCCGATGATCAAAGGCGGCGACAAGTTTCACGGCTTCAGAGCACAGAAGTCCATTGCCAAATACATCCCCTGACATATCGCCAACCCCAACAATGGTTATGGAGTCAGTTTGGACGTTAATGTCTTTTTCCCGGAAATGACGTTGTACAGATACCCAGGCCCCTTTAGCCGTGATGCCCATTTTTTTATGGTCATATCCATTGGAGCCACCAGAGGCAAAGGCATCATCCAGCCAAAAGCCATAATCCTGAGCCAGACCATTGGCGATATCAGAGAAAGAAGCGGTTCCTTTGTCGGCGGCGACCACCAGATAAGGATCATCATCGTCCCGCCGGATGACCCCTTTTGGCGGAATAACCGCCCCATCTTTCAGATTATCCGTAATATCCAGCAGTCCGGAAATAAAGATTTTATAGCAGGCAATACCCTCGGCCAGAATTTCTTCCCGGCTACCACCAACAGGCATTTTTTTCGGCACAAAGCCGCCCTTGGCCCCGACAGGAACAATGACGGTATTTTTAACCTGCTGGGCTTTGACCAGCCCCAGAACTTCTGTCCGGTAATCTTCGCGCCGATCAGACCAGCGCAGCCCTCCCCGGGCCACAGGGCCAAACCGGAGATGGACTCCCTCGATGCGCGGCGAATAGACAAAAATTTCAGCATAAGGTCTGGGTTTTGGTGCCTCTTTGACCGCGCTGCTTTGTATCTTAATAGAGATATATGGTTTATGAATACCATCTTTCTCGGTTTGAAAAAAGTTGGTTCTGAGGGAGCTGGTGATCACATTGAGGTAACTTCTGAGCATGCGGTCCTGATCCAGACTATCCACTTTTCCCAATTGTTTGCGGATGTTTTTCTCAAGCCTGCCGGATTCTTTTTCCCGGTTGATGTTCTCGGGCACGGTCAATTTGAAAAGCATTTCAAATAATGCAGCAAGATCCCTGGCAATTTCCCAATATTGGGTCAAGGTATCCTGCATGTATATTTCGCTGTATGACAGACCGAGCTGGCGAAGATATTTGCTGTAAATTCTTAATATTAATACCTGATGAAAACTCATACCAGCCCGCAGTACCAGCTTGTTAAATCCGTCATTATCTATACTGTCGATCCAGACCACGCGCAGGGTATTTTCCAGTTGCTCTTTCATTGCAGACAGGTCAAAAGAAGTTTTTGTCGGATCTTCCATGTAAAAATCATGGATAGTATGAGTAATGCTTTCCCCGCTTTCTTCAGTAACCACAGTGAAGGCGTATTCTTCAATAACCCGCAGGCCCAGATTTTCCAGCATGGGCAGGCAGTCACTGAGAGCAATAGTCTTTCGGCTGGTATATATTTTCAGCCGGATGGCGTAATCAACATCTTCAGCCAGATGATAGAAGTTGAACTGGATATTCTGGTTATCTGGCAAACTTTCCAGTTTTTCCACATCCGTGACCGCAAAGCGGGCATCAAAATGTTCCCGGTAGGAGGAAGAGAAGGACCGATAATATTTCCTGAACAGGGTGGTCCCTACTTCTTCACCCCAGCGGTCACTAAGCACTTCCTGCAGATGATCAGTCCAGCGTTGGGCTACTTCGGCAAGGCGCTTGTTTATGCTGGCGGCATCGGGATTTGGGACGCTTCCCGGTGTTGTGCGAATGATAAAATGCCAGCGGGCAATCCGCTCGTTACTTAACTGGGCATAATGGGATGAAATTTCGCCGTTAAAAGCTTCACATAATATTCTTTCCACTTTTCCCCGCAGGGTGGAATCATACATATCGCGCGGCACATACACCAATGCTGAGACATAACGTTCAAAACGGTCCTTGCGGATAAAAGCCATGCAACGTGGCATCACTTTCAAATGCAAGATTCCCATGGCGGTTTCCAGAAGCTGATCTTCTTCTATCTGGAACAATTCGTCCCGGGGCAGGGTTTCCAGAATATGCAACAGGGCACGACCATCATGGCTGTTGGCGGCAAATCCCGAAGCGTCCACCACATTGCGGACCTTGCGGTCAAGAAAGGGCACGGTTTGAGCCTGTTGATTATAGGACTGAGAGGTAAACAGTCCAACGAAACGAATTTCGCTGATTACTTTGCCGTTTTTGTCATAGTTTTTGAATCCCACATAGTCCATATGAACAACCCGGTGAACCAGAGATTTCACATTGGCTTTTGCAATTAGAAAAACCTGAGGCTGTTCCATGAAATATTCAATCTCAGGTGATGTGGGCACCAATCCGTCCGGGCCTTTCAACACATAAACATCAGGATCCCGCAAGACGCCATAGCCATCCCCTTGAGTCTTGTGAGGGTCTTTAAGGTCGTGAAAATATTCCCGGTAACCAAGAATAGTGAAATTATCATCCTTAAGCCATTCGAGAAATTTAATTGCCTCCTGAGTTTGCTTGGGATCGGCAACAGATTTTGGCGCCGCAGCCAGATTCTTGCTCACCCTATCCATCTTGCCAAGCATGATTTTCCAATCCTCAATGGCGGCGCGGATAAATTTCAACACCTTATTCAGCTTGACTTCCAGTTCGGATATCTGTGCCGGGTCCGTCATAGCGGTAATTTCAATATGCATGATGGATTCGGCGACTATTTCCCTTTTTTCATCAGTTGTCACTCTGCCATCCTGATCCCGGCGGCGCTCTATGATCGGATGAACCAGCATATGCAGGTCATTACCGTCCTCGAGCAGATTAGAAGTTACGCTATCCAGAAGAAATGGCATGTCATCATTGACAATCTGGATAATAGTGTGGGTAGCAGGCCAACCATGCTCTTCCAATGTGGGGTTAAATACTCGTATCTTGCAGCATCCCACATCGCGCTTTTCGCTGTATTTCCACAAGGAAAGGGCTGCGGCGTACAGCTCCTCAATTGGTCGGTTGGCCAATTCTTCGGGAGAGGCATATTTATACATATCCCTGACGAAGCTAGTGAAGTCATTGTTTTGCGATGATTTCAGCCGCTCAGAAGCAAAATCGGTTATGGCATCTATACGCAGTTTTTTTTGTGTCCAGCTCGTCACTTTATTTTCCTCTTGTCACATTATACGTGTCAATTTCTGGTCAGTTTCAGGGATCATTGGCTACTTGTTTCAAAATTGGCGCCATGACCTTTTTGTCCTGCTTCAATATTTTGATTACTTCCATGCGTGATCCGCTCCGGCGGGCAAGTAGCAGGCATAATTTATCATCTCCGCTACTGTTATCATTGACATCAAAGCTTGCTATGGCGGTCATATTACACGCGATTTCCTCAAAGTCTTCCAATCGCTTTTTCGTAGACTTGGCAGCGGTAATATTATTGCTGTCACGTTCCGCCTGTACGCAGCCTTTGATGCCACCCGGATACCGTTCCAGATATTCCGGTAACTTTGTGCCATCCTGACCGTTTTTCAGGGCGAAAGACAGGGCGGCAGCATATTCAGTTAAGCGGGTTTTATCGTATTTCCGGCCAAAACATAATTTCAATGTGGGTGTGAAAGGCGCCCGTTTTTGGGATTTTAATTCTTCAGCCTCTAAAAGGCCTTCGTAGATCGCAAGGTTTGACAAACATAATTTATGAAAATCAAGGATGGCACCCAGAGCCTCATACAGTGATTTTCGAGATCTGGTATCGGATGGGTTTTGCCCCTGCACCAGTTTACGACATTTATTGAGATGTTTCTGAAGTGTAGCCACGTCTTCTATTTTTATTTCATCCTGCGCATCCAAAGTGGCTGGTCTTTTGGCTTCCCCTTTGGCGGCAAGCAGTTCTTCCTCGGTAATCCAGCGGATAGCCCCCAGAATAAAATTGATATTTTCCCCATCATCACTGAAGGGCAACAATATGCCACGATAGAGGACTTTTTCCCGAGCTTTGTTATTAAATTCTGCATCAAAGGATATGGGGCTTTTGTTGGCCAGAACCTCCATATAATGATCTGTGATCCGGCTAAGCAGGGTGCGGCGGGGAATATCACTAATATTTTTGAGACAAAGATTTTGATCCAGGTCTTCATTTAAAAGTTGGCCGATAACCTGTAAAGTTGGCTCATCATTTGGGTCTCGAAGGTCGATGAGAACCATATTGTTTTTATATGCAGCAATATCCTCAGGCGACAAGGATTTAAGAGGAGGAATACCGCCATCACCAGCTAACCCAAACCAATAATTATATAATTGGAAGGTTATTCTTTTTTCTTTGCCCGCATATTCGACAGGATTCATTTTCTCCATACATCTTTTAAGATGCATCCCTATGTTTAACTTTTCAGCGGACTGCTATGAAGCCACGACTCAAAGTTTATTAAAAAATACGCCTACCAGACAACTTTTTCCAGTTATTATTTACCGCCAAAGCGTAAATATCCTGTAAAGATGTCATTTAAACATGAAGTCGTCTAAATAAAAGTCCAAATATCAAGGAAATTTTTCCTTGGCAAAAAGACGGGAAATGTTTTATAGTGCAATTTTATAAGTAATATACAATTAAAAATAAGGCATTAAAAAATGACGAATGAGACATTGACCAAGCTTATGGGGGAAGTATCAAATGGCGCGATCCGGGTGGTGGATCTTACCATATCTCTGGATGAAAATACGCCGGTGATTGGTCTGCCCGAGGAATTTGAACAGTCCCCGGCTTTTAAGCTGGAACAGATATCGCAGTTTGATGACAAAGGGCCAGCCTGGTATTGGAACAGATTTTCCTGCGGCGAACATACCGGCACCCATTTTGATGCGCCGGGCCATTGGGTTACAGGTAAAGATTATGCCGATGGTTGCACTGATACCATCCCCCCGGAAAAATTGATCGGGGCGGCTAATGTCATTGATGTGAGTGCAGAGTCCGCCGAAAATCCGGATTATCTTCTGACGTCTGACAAACTTAAAAACTGGGAAGCTGATCATGGCAAAATAGAGCCCGGTACATGGGTACTGATGCGTACCGACTGGAGCAAGCGGGGCCCTGAAGATTTCCTGAATTATGCCGAAGACGGCCCCCATACGCCCGGACCATCGGTGGAATGTATGGAATTCCTTACAACAGAGCGGGATATTCTGGGGTTCGGTGTGGAAACGGTGGGTACGGATGCAGGGCAGGCCTTTGCCTTTGAGCCAGCTTTTCCGGCACATACCCTGATGCACGGCAATAATAAATTCGGCCTGGCGTCGCTGACCAAACTGGATCAGTTGCCGCCAAAGGGTGCCGTCATTGTGGCCGCACCTCTGAAAATCACTCACGGGTCAGGCAGTCCGCTCAGAGTGATTGCCCTGACACCATAAAGGGCATCCTGAATGACCGAACGTTCCTTTGCCAAAGAGGTGAAAAAGCTGCGTCTTGGCGCGGGGGAGACTTTTCACGGCGAAGGTATTCTTGCGGTCACCAAAGGCCTGCTCCAATCCGGCGTGGCTTACGTGGGCGGCTATCAGGGATCACCCGTATCCCATCTGATGGATGTTCTGGCTGACGGGCAGGAAATTCTCAGCGAGCTTGGCGTGCATTTTGAAGCCAATGGCAGCGAAGCCAGTGCCGCCGCTATGCTGTCGGCCTCTATCAGTTATCCGCTTCGGGCGGCGGTGACATGGAAATCCACGGTCGGCACCAATGTGGCGTCAGATGCCCTGTCCAACCTCGCCTCTGCCGGAGTTATCGGCGGCACGGTTATTATCATCGGTGAAGATTACGGCGAGGGGGCCAGCATCATGCAGGAACGCTCCCATGCCTTTGCCATGAAATCGCAAATATGGCTGATTAACCCCCGGCCTAATTTGCCGAAAATGGTCGATATGCTGGAAAAAAGCTTTCAGTTATCGGAGGCAAGCAACACGCCGGTGTTTTTTCAGATGCGTATCCGGGCCTGTCACCTGCAGGGTCAATTTGAGGCCAAAGATAATATCAGGCCCGCCGTTTCCCTAGCTGAGGCACTGGAAAACCCAAGGCGTGAACCGGACAAGATCATCCTGCCACCGTTTACGTTCAACCATGAAAAACAAAAACTGGAGCAACGCTGGCCCGCAGCGATGAAATTCATAACCGACAATGGTCTGAACGAAATTTTTGATCACCCAGAACAGGACATCGGCATAATTCTTGAGGGCGGGCTGTATAATGTGGTGATCCGCGCCCTGCAGATTCTGGGGCTGGCTGATAGTATGGGCGAATGTCAGCTGCCGTTATATGTGATGAATGTCACCTATCCTCCGGTGGATGGGGAACTTAGGGACTTTGCCCGTACTAAAAAAGCCGTGTTGATGATTGAGGAAGGCCAGCCCAACTATATTGAGCAATCCATGAACAAGATTTTCAATGACGGGGAACTGACGTGTAAAATTTCTGGCAAAGATGTTCTGCCAGCTGGCGGAGAATATACCGGGCAGGTGATCAAAGACGGCATCAGGGCATTTATTGAAAAAAACAGACCGGATCTGGTGACATCTGATGAGCCGCAGACATCATTCACGGACTTGTCCGATCTGGACCGTGCCATACCTGCCCGGCCACCGGGGTTATGCACAGGATGCCCCGAGCGGCCTTTTTTTGCCGCTATGAAAATGCTTGAGGCGGAATATGGCGAGATTCATATCTCGGCAGATATTGGCTGCAACTCTTTTGGCACCCTGCCCCCGTTCCAGATTGGCAATACCATAATGGGCTACGGCCTTGGTGCGGCCAGCTCGTCTGCGTTCAGTTCTGCGCGGGGCAAGCGGGCCATCTCTATTATGGGTGACGGTGGTTTCTGGCATAATGGTCTCACCAGCGGTATTGCCAGCGCGGTTTATAACAATAGCGATAATGTTTTTATCATTGTCGACAATGGCTATGCGGCGGCCACGGGCGGCCAGCATATCCCCTCATCACGGACAAGCCTGAAACAGGATGAACAGAAAGCCCGGATACAGGATGCGGTGCAGGGCGTCGGGGTGAAATGGTTGCGGACTATTCGGTCCTACGACATTGCCGATGTCAAGGCTCTGGTTGGCGACGCCATGACGTCAGAATTTTATGGCCCCAAAGTCATCGTGATTGAGGGCGAATGTATGCTCAACCGCCAGCGTCGGGAAAAGCCGGTTGTGGCGCAACATATAAAGTCCGGCAAGCGGCAAGTTAAAACGCGCTTCTACGTGGAAGCGGAAACCTGTACGGGTGATCATGCCTGCATCCGTCTGTCCGGCTGTCCGTCACTGACCATCAAACCCAGTCCGGATATTCTGCGCGAAGACCCGGTGGCTTATGTTGATAACAGTTGCGTTGGCTGTGGCGTGTGCGGCGATAATGCCCATGTGGCCGTGCTGTGTCCGTCTTTCTCAAGGGCAGATTTGATTTTTAATCCGAATCTATGGGACCGCTTTATACATGCCCTGCGTCATGCGGTCATCGGCTTTCTGCAAAGGCGGACTGATGGGAAACGGGCAAGGGTTACGCTATGAATCGACCGATTACCATAGTGATTTCAGCCCTTGGCGGTCAGGGCGGCGGCGTGCTGACCAACTGGCTGGTCGCCCTGGCGGAAAATAGTGATTATTTTGCTCAGGCCACTTCGGTCCCCGGTGTGGCCCAGCGTACGGGCGCGACCATCTATTATCTGGAAATTTCCCCCAAAGCGGATGCGAAAGATAACATGCCGGTCATGGCACTAATGCCTATGGCCGGAGATGTGGACCTTGTGGTGGCGGCAGAGCTTATGGAAGCCGGACGAGCCGTGCAGCGGCAGTTCGTGACCCCGGAAAAAACCACGCTGATTGCCTCCACTCACCGGGTTTATTCCATATCTGAAAAAATGGCGCTGGGGGACGGCACGGGGGACAAGGAAACCGTGATCAGGGCAGCAGAGCAAGCGGCAAAGAAATTTTATGCCTTTGATATGGAAAGCCTGGCCGCGAGCATGAATTGCGTCATCAGTTCCATAATGTTTGGTGCCATTGCCGGATCAAAGACCCTGCCTTTTTCAAGGGACAAATTCGAGGACGCCATTCGCGCCGAAGGCAAGATGGTGGCGGCCAACCTGAAAGGTTTTGCTGCGGGATATAAGGCCGCTCAGACCAAATTTGAATTTAAAAAAGATATTAGTACACCTCTCGGACAAATTATTGGCAATGCCAATACACCAGAAGCTGGAAATCTGATCAAACGGATCAATGCCTTACCGTCAGAGGCAAGGGAATTTGCTTACGCAGGGGCGAAGAAATTATTGGAGTATCAGGATATTGACTATGCAACCCAGTATCTGAACCAGGTGGAAAGCTTTGCCGCACAGGATAAGTCACCCCATGATTTAACCCGGGAGATGGCGCGATATCTTGCCTTGTGGATGGCCTTTGACGATGTGATCAAGGTGGCGGATATTAAAACCCGCGCGGATAGAATCACAACCTACCGCGAAGAAGTGCGCGCAGAACCGAATCAGATCGTCCATATGGTTGAATATATGAATCCGAGGCTGGAGGAAATTATCGGCACCATGCCAAATGGTATGGCAAATCTGGTGAACAGATCACCATTGCTCAAATGGTTCTTCAGGATATTCACCGGGCCCCGTACGTTAGACACAACGAGGCTATCATCATTCCTGATGCTTTATTTCCTCGCATCGCTCAGATTTATGCGGCGCAGAACTTCTCGTTATGTTCAGGAACATCTGCTGATCAATCTTTGGCTGGCGCGGGTGCGCGAAACCGTTAATAAAGATTATGATCTGGCCGTTGAAATCATCCGTTGTCAGAGAGTGATCAAGGGATACGGTGAAACATACGCACGGGGACTGCGTAATTTCAATACCATCATGACAGTCATTGATCAGGGGCGGGTCAAGGCTGACAGGATAGCCAGTCTTCGCAATGCGGCCCTTGCCGATGATGAAGGTAATACTCTAAAACGAGAAATCGCAGCCTAGGATTTATTTTTCACTATTGAGGACATTTTTGTATAGCAGGACAGACACAGGCTTGTGATGACATTTCGGGCTTCAGCCAGAGAAAGACGATAACTGATGGCAAGGGGAACGTCGGCTATTTTTGCCATGGCCCGGAATAATTTTTCCACATGCACTTTCAGAGGATCTGAAGTGGAAAAACTGATGATAAACTCTTTAATAGGGACGTTGGATGCTTTCTTTAACAGGGCGCGGGCTGTTTCATAATTGATGTCATTTTCAAATTTATTTTCATCGATCAGCATATACAGCCGTTTGGTATTTTCAATCTTGTGAGCGATCATATCAAAGAAACCGACCCAGTCATCATTTCTGACAGGCCCTGTAAGCCGAGCTTCTATAAGGGTATTTTCTTCAATATTTTTCAGACTATAATCCATATTCATAAATAAGCAGACACTCCTTGCTACGGTTCATTACTTAATTTTTGCAGAATGTCCGGGTAATGTCATATCACTTGGCATCAACTTTACGTGACGGAAAAGACGGTTTCATCCGAGCAGGGCGATAGCGACATTATTCACGATAAAGGCCGCGAGATAAGCGAGGGCAAATAGATATATGGTCATAAAACTGGTCCAGCCCCAACTGTTGGTTTCCCGCCGGACGGTGGCCAGCGTTGCCAGACACTGGGGGGCAAAAACATACCAGGCGAGGAAGGCAAAGGCCGTTGGCAGTGACCAGCTGTTCTGGATTACGGTGCGCATGCCCTGGGCAATCTGATCTTCACTTCCCTGCAGGGCATAGACAGTACCCAATGCGCCAATGGCGACTTCACGGGCAGCCATGCCGGGAATCAGGGCAATGGACATTTCCCAGTTAAAACCAAGTGGCTCAAAAATATATTGCAAGGCGCGGCCCAATGTTCCCGCATAGCTATAATAAATATCAGGCTCTGTTGCCCCCAATGGTTTTTTTGGATATTGCGCCAGAACCCAAAGACCAATGGCAGAATAAAGGATGATTGTCCCGGCCCTTTTCAGGAAAATCCGCGCTCGCTCCCACAGATTTATCAATAGATGTTTCAAGACTGGCAGTTGATATTTGGGCAGCTCCATCAGGAACGGCTGAGCCGCCCCCTTGGTCAGGGTCATTTTCAGAACCGCCGCCACAATCAGGGCACTGATAATACCAGCCAGATATAATCCGAACAGAACCAGCCCCTGCAATCCGAACAGACCAAAAATTACCGGATTATTGGGAACAACAGCCCCTATCAGCAGGGCATAAACAGGGATCCGTGCTGAGCAAGTCATCAGCGGGGCAATCATAATGGTGGTGAGCCGGTCCCGGTGATGCTCGATGGTTCGGGTCGCCATAATGCCCGGAATGGCACAGGCAAAACTGGACATCAATGGGATGAACGCCCGCCCGTTCAGGCCGACCAGAGCCATCAGACGGTCCATGATAAAGGCTGCTCGAGCCATATATCCCGTGGCCTCAAGAATAAGAATGAAGGTGAACAGGATTAAAATCTGGGGCAGAAAAACCAGCACACTGCCCACCCCGGCTATGACCCCATGGACCAACAGGCTACGTAGCCAGTTATCGGGCAACAAGCCTGAGATAATTCCCCGTAACGCCAGAAACCCCTGTTCAATAAGGCTCATGGGGGTTTCGGCCCAGAAATAAACCAGCTGGAACATGCCGAACAAAGTAATGAAGAAAATAATGATGCCCAAAACAGGATGCAGCAGAATTTTGTCCAGCTCGCGCGTGACTTTATGGTGGATGCCTTCTGATATGATGGCAGTTTTGGCAAGGGTGCGGGCCTGTTTTTGTAATTCCCGTGTTGTCGGGGCCTGAACAGCATCTTTCGGCGGGATCAGGTCGGTAATGGAATTTGATAACTGTGTTTTCAGCCCGTCCAGTGAGCCACTACGTACGGCAATAGTTGTGACCACTGGAATCCCAAGTTCCCGGGACAGAATTTCCGGGTCAATATCGATTCCGTCCCTCTCTGCCATATCATGCATGTTGAGGGCGAGAATAACCGGTAATCCTAAATGTTTTAATTCCAGAACCAGCCGCAGATGAACTCGCAGATTGGTACTGTCGGCGACACATAGAAGAATGTCGGGACGACTTTCGCTGGTGTGGACGCCAGTAATAACTTCACGGCTGACCCGTTCATCAAGGGTGCGGTCCTTGAGGCTATAAATACCGGGCAAATCAATCAGGACAATATTCTGATCGTTTTTTGTCGTGTATTTTCCGCTGCGCCGCTCCACAGTGACGCCGGGATAATTGGCAACTTTCTGACGGCTTCCGGTCAGGGCATTGAACAGGGAGCTCTTACCGCTGTTCGGGCTGCCAACGAGGGCAATTTTAATTTCCTTGGTCATTTCAGGCATAATATTCATGAAATTTTCACAGCATCAGCTTCCATCCGGCGCAGAGCTATGGTCATTTGACCGATGCGGACAGCAATGGGGTCGCGGGAGACGGGGCCCTCATGAAGGATTTTAACGTCCAGCCCTTCTTCAAAGCCGATTTCAAGCAGACGATCTTCCAGATCACGGGCAAACTCTATATCCTTGCAGCGTTCCGCCTCAAATCCGAGGACTTTGGCTTCATCACCTATGTTTAAATCGCTCAAATATCTCATACTATGATATATACGCAGTTAATAATAATTATCAAGAACACGTACATGATTTTTGCTGATTTGTAAATGGCAGAATCTGTAAATGATTGATTATTTTAACATACTTGATCTATGTTAAGAAAAAATAACAATGCAACTATGCTAAATTAAAGGAATGAATAAATGTCTTATGATTTTACTGGACAGGTCGCCATAGTCACCGGATCTGGTGGCGGACTAGGCCGCGCCCATGCACTGGCCTTTGCCGCCCGGGGGGCGATGGTAGTAATAAATGATCTTGGCGGAACCCGGGACGGGGGGAAAAATTCTGACAGCACATCACTCACAGCGGCAGAAAAGGTGGTTAAGGAAATCACTGATCTTGGTGGCAGGGCAATCTTAAATGGCGGTAATGTGACATCAGAATTTGATATGAAGGCCATGGTAGATCAAACCATGTCGGCGTTCGGGCGTATAGATATTCTGGTTAATAATGCCGGAATATTGCGGGACAAGACGTTCAGTAAAATGGAGCTTGTCGATTTTCAGGCGGTTATGGACGTTCATTTGAAGGGCAGTGTCATTGCCACCCGTGCCGTGCTCCCGGTGATGCAAACCCAGGAATATGGCCGCATCGTCATGACCACATCTTCAAGTGGGCTATACGGAAATTTTGGCCAGAGCAACTACGGGGCAGCCAAACTGGGACTTATTGGCCTGACAAATACTCTGAAGCTCGAATTATTCAAATATGGCATCAGGGTCAATGTGCTGGCCCCTGTGGCAGCAACCCGCATGACAGACGACCTGATGCCGCCTCAAATGCTTGAGCTGTTGACGCCGGAGAGTGTCTCGCCGGCCGTATTATATCTTTGTGGCAAGGATGCCCCGACCGGTGAGATTATCACCGCCGGTGCCGGAACTTTTGCTCGCGCCCAGATTATGGAAAGCGAAGGGTTGTTCCTGGGGCTTGACGCGACGCCTGAAATGATTGCAGAAAGCTGGAATAGTCTGTCTGACATGACCACCGCCAAGCCATACCAACAAGGCTCCGATCAAGGCCAGAAATTCATCACCAATGCCTTTGAAAATAAAGTGTGATTGACGTGAGCCAAAATAATTAGCTCTCCATCAGCATCCTTTTGTTAAGTAAGTGCCCGGGAGTTGACGTGGCCCCTAAAGGGATTTATTAAGGCCCAATAATAAAGTGAGCAAAATTTATGTCATATGCCCCGGAAATTATTCAGCAGGCTCTGGAAAGCAAGGCCTGGCCCTTTCAGGAAGCCCGCTCTGTTATGAAACGACTGGAAAAATTCGGTAATGATAAAGGCTATGTTTTATTTGAAACTGGCTATGGTCCCAGCGGTCTGCCCCATATTGGCACCTTTGGTGAAGTGGCCCGCACCACAATGGTGCGCCAAGCCTTTCAGCGCATCAGTGACATTCCAACAAAACTGATTGCTTTTTCCGATGATATGGATGGTTTTCGCAAAGTGCCAACCAACCTGCCTAATCAGGATATGCTGGCAAAGCATATCGGTCTGCCTCTGACAAAAGTTCCCGATCCTTTTGGTACACACGAGAGCTTTGCCCATCATAATAATGCGAGACTGCGGGATTTTCTCGATAGCTTTGGTTTTGACTATGAATTCAAAAGTGCCACCACGGTCTATACCAGTGGGGAAATGGATGAAACCCTGCTAAAGATGCTCGAGGCCTATGACAGGATCATGAAAGTGATTCTGCCTACATTGGGTGCCGAGCGGCAGGCCACATACAGCCCGTTTCTACCCATTTGTCCCCATAGGGGCATTGTTCTGCAAGTGCCAATAGTGGAACGGGATCTGGATGCAGGTACGGTTACTTACCGCGATGAAGAAACCGGCAAGCTGGTGGAAGTTCCCGTTACCGGCGGCGGATGCAAAATGCAGTGGAAAGCGGATTGGGCCATGCGCTGGGTCGGGTTGGGGGTTGATTATGAAATGGCTGGCAAGGATTTGATGGAATCTGTCAAACTGTCGGGCGCAATTACCCGTATTCTCGGGGCTGTGCCGCCGGAAGGGTTCAGTTATGAATTGTTTCTGGATGAAAACGGCGAAAAAATATCCAAATCCAAAGGCAATGGCCTGACCATGGAAGACTGGCTGAAATATGGTACGCCGGAAAGCCTGTCACTTTATATGTTCCATTCGCCCCGCAAGGCAAAAAAGTTGTTTTTTGATGTTATTCCAAAGACTGTAGATGAATATATTACCCATCTCGCCAAATACAGCGATCAGGACGACAAACTGAAATTAACCAACCCGGTCTGGCATGTGCATAATGGCACCCCACCTGAGCAAAAGCTACCAGTTACCTTTGCTCTTTTGCTCAATCTGGTAAGTGCCAGCAATGCGGAAGACAAGGAAACATTGTGGGGTTATATCAGTAATTATGCCGAAGGAACCACAGCGGAAGAATTTCCCTTGCTTGATAAGCTGGCTGGTTACGCGCTGGTCTATTATGAAAATTTTGTTAAGCCCCATAAAAACTATCGGGCCCCAACAGATAAAGAGGCCGCCGCTCTTGAAAGCCTGATTCAGGAACTGGATAAGCTGGACGATCTTCAGCCCGCTTCCGACTATCAGAATGCGGTCTTTGCTGTGGGCAATGCACAGGGATATGACAATCTGCGCGACTGGTTCGGGGCTCTGTATGAAATACTGCTGGGTCAAAAACAGGGACCGCGTATGGGATCCTTCATCGCTCTATATGGACGTCAGAAAACTATCGATCTTATCCATATGGTGCTGTCTGAAAATCAACGATAACATTGAGTAATGTTGCGCCTGCGAAGAAAAACGGCTAATCCACGAGGAAGATAGAGTTTTTTGCTTGCAATGGTAATAATAAGATGTTAGTCCGTATATTAAGACAGGTAATTCTCAGTATGCACAGCCATAGGTTGAGCCGTATATTGCAGATATGCAGTTTTTTTGGGGCGTTTCGGTGTTTTGTAACCCTTTATTATATTATTTATAAATGTTAATCCTGCATTAACCTTGAAGGTTTAATACAGGAATATCGACTATGAGGAATAAGGAGGAAGGAAATGCGAGGAGTTACCTATAATATTGTCCTGAAACGGCTTCTGGACGTTGTGGGTTCTGTGCTATTGATCGTATTCCTGTCTCCACTGCTGCTTTTGGCGGCAGTCATGGTTCGTATCAAACTGGGTAGTCCCATATTCTTCACTCAGGAGCGATTAGGCCTTAACGGAAAATCCTTCACTATCTGGAAATTCCGCAGCATGACCAATTGTGTGGACGAGAATGGGGAATTTCTGGCCGATGAATATCGATTGACGAAATTTGGTAAATTGCTTCGGGATTGCAGTATCGACGAATTGCCCCAGCTTTGGAATGTTATCATCGGTGATATGAGCTTGATCGGTCCACGGCCCTTCATTGCTGAATATGGCTCTCGTTATACGGCAGAACAGATGCGCCGTCATGAGGTCCGTCCCGGCATAAGCGGCTGGGCGCAGGTGATGGGTCGTAATTCCATCAGCTGGAATCAGAAATTCATTCTGGATGTCTGGTATGTTGATAATTGTAGCCTATTTACAGATTTTAATATTTTGCTACGTACTTTTCCAATAGTCTTTGGCCGGGCAGGCGTTTCTGCGGAAAATCATGTTACCATGCCCGAATGGGCAAATGCTGAAATACCCGTTGATGATACTCCTTCCGAATAGCAAATGATTTGCTGTCATGACAAGCTTGAGATCAAAAGATCTCAGGCTTATTTTTATGAGCAATACACATAACTCGACCGGGAAATCCCGGGCAGGCAGAAAATAAATTTCGTTGTTAACAAAAATATAAAGGTTTCTTTATATAAATGATATGTTATATATCGAATCAGACATTATTATTTTATTGCCGGAGAATTTCCCATGTCCAGAAAAAATTATTTATTCACCAGTGAATCAGTATCAGAAGGCCATCCAGACAAAGTTTCAGATTGTATTTCCGATGCCATCGTTGATTTATTTTTGGCTGCGGAGCCTGAGGCCCGCGTAGCGGTTGAAACCTTGACCACGACAAATAGGGTGGTGCTTGCAGGTGAAGTCAGGGGTCCGGCATCAATTGATGCGGATATTATGGAAGCTGCCGCCCGCAGAGTAGTTAAAAAAATAGGCTATGAGCAGGATGGATTTCACTGGGATAATATGTCAGTTGAAATACATGTTCACGGGCAGTCCGCTGATATAGCCATGGGTGTGGACAGTAAAGATAATAAGGACGAAGGTGCCGGAGACCAGGGCATCATGTTTGGTTATGCCACCAATGAAACTGACGTATATATGCCGGCTCCCCTGCATTATTCTCATCTGATTCTGAAATCGCTGGCCGATGCTCGCCACGGCGGAGTGACAGAAATAGGACCTGATTCCAAAAGTCAGGTCACCTTGAAATATGAGGACGGTGTGCCGGTCAGGGCTACGTCAGTTGTGGTGTCGACTCAACATGGGCAGGATGTCACTCAGGAACGAATCCGGGAAATTGTTCTTGAACATATTGAGAATAGTCTGCCGTCGGGCTGGATGTGCCCTGATGATGAGCTTTACATCAATCCTACAGGAAATTTTGTCATTGGTGGCCCGGACGGCGATGCGGGTCTTACCGGGCGGAAAATCATAGTCGATACCTATGGCGGCGCTGCCCCTCATGGCGGCGGCGCTTTTTCCGGCAAAGATCCGACAAAGGTGGATCGCTCAGCAGCCTATGCTTCGCGCTATCTGGCTAAGAATGTGGTGGCTGCAGGATTGGCGGACCGCTGTACTATTCAACTGGCTTATGCGATCGGTGTGTCTCATCCTCTATCTTTATATGTGGATTTCCATAATACAGGTAAAGTTGATCCAGCCAGACTTGAAAAGGCACTGTTTGAAATGATGGATTTAAGCCCCCGAGGTATCCGGGAACATCTGAATTTGAATCGGCCTATTTATGAGCGGACAGCAGCCTATGGACATTTTGGTCGCACGCCTGAGGCAGATGGCGGCTTTTCATGGGAAAAGCTCGATCTGGTTGAGAACTTGAAAGGCCACTTCTAGGCTTTTATACTATACCATATGCGTAATCTTGAAAATATTAAAGGCAGTCGGGTTTATGGCCGCAGGCAGGGCCCAGCACTTTCCGCTGCCCGTCAGGGTCGTCTTGACAAATGGTTGCCGGAAATTGAAATAATCCTGCCCGAACAGAAATCAGCCACTGCCCCACAATGCTATTTTAATATGGCCCGGAAAGACTTCTGGTTTGAGATTGGATTTGGCAAGGGCGAGCATCTGGCGGCACAGGCGCAATCCCACCCTGATATTGGCATGATCGGTTGTGAGCCCTTCCTTAATGGGGTGTCAGGTCTTGTTGACCTTGTGGATCAGAGTAATCTAGCCAATGTCAGGATTTTTACTGATGATGCCAGACTGCTGATGGACAGCCTGCCGGATAGTTCAATTGGCCGGGCATTTATATTATTTCCCGATCCCTGGCCCAAATCCCGCCACCATAAGCGTCGCATAGTGGGGCCGGGGAATATAGTGGTTCTGGCCCGCATTTTAAAAGATGGTGCCGAGCTTCGCATAGGGACCGACCATATGGAATATTGCCGCTGGATTATGGCCCATATGATGGATAATCCAGACTTCATCTGGGCATCTGACAGCCCGGAAGACTGGCGCAGCCGACCCGATGACTGGCCAGCCAGTCGCTATGAAATCAAGTCAATGGAACAGGGGCGCAAAAGCAGTTACCTGCGCTTTATCCGCCGTCCCCGCCATCCATAGTCCCGCCTGTGCTACTATTCGCTTGAAGTTCCTGAAGTTTCGACTATATATATAGCAACCGAATCACTTGAAATAAATAATAAGTGCGGGCAAGTGTTTCACTGGCCTGCTTTTTTATTGGTGAAAGCTTGAACGGAAATATTGTGTCATCACGATTAGACATATTGCATGAGATCATTGACCCTGTTGCGGAGGCAATGGGCTATGAAATTATACGCATTGCCTTGCAGAATTCAGCTCGGGGCGGAGCGGTAACTTTGCAAATCATGGCGGAAAGACCCGATGGTACGATGCTGGTTGAAGATTGTGCGCGTCTCAGTCGCGAGATTTCTGTGATTATGGATATTGAGGATCCGATCTCGGAAGAATATGTGCTGGAGGTCAGCACACCGGGCATTGATCGCCCATTGACCCGGCGCAAGGATTTTAGAAATTATGCCGGCTATGACGCCCGGATTGAATTGTCGGTTCCTGATGATGGCCGACGTCGCTACCGGGGTAAATTACTGGGCATCACGGAAGATTTGGTGAAGATTGAAGTGGATGGCGAAGTTTTTGAAATGGATTTCAATAATATAAACCGTTCAAAACTTATTTTGACAGATGAATTGCTTAAACAAGCATCAATTGGAGTTTAAGGTATGACTACGGCAGTTAGTGCGAATAGGATTGAATTACTGCAAATTGCTGATGCGGTCGCACGGGAAAAAAATATCGACAAGGAAATTGTTCTGGAGGCTTTGGAAGAAGCCATCCAGAAAGCGGCCCGATCCCGTTATGGTGCGGAGAATGAGATCAAGGCCCATATCGAACGAAAAACCGGTGATATCAAACTCTATCGGGTTCTGGAAGTTGTGGAACATGTGGAAAATCATGCGACCGAACTGACCCTGAAGGAAGCCGGGAAATTCAAGAAAGATGCTGAAATAGGAGACCTTTTGGCCGACGAATTGCCACCGATTGATTTTGGCCGGGTTGCCGCACAGGCCGCAAAGCAGGTCATTGTGCAGAAAGTACGTGACGCGGAACGTCAGCGCCAGTTTGACGAATATCAGGACCGGGTTGGCGAGATCATCAATGGTGTAGTCAAACGGGTCGAATATGGCAATGTGATCATTGATGTGGGACAGGCCGAGGCCATTATCCGCAGGGACCAGATGATACCACGCGAACATATGCGTAACGGCGACCGGATTCGGGCTTATATAGCAGATGTGCGCCGGGAAATAAGAGGACCACAAATCTTTCTGTCCCGGTCTCATCCGGATTTTATGGCCAAGCTTTTCACCCAGGAAGTACCGGAAATCTATGACGGCATTATCGAGATTGTTGGTGTTGCCCGTGATCCGGGTAGCCGGGCGAAGATTGCGGTGAGCAGTGCTGACAGCTCCATCGATCCGGTTGGTGCCTGTGTCGGTATGCGTGGCAGCAGAGTACAGGCAGTGGTTAATGAGCTGGCGGGTGAAAAAATCGACATCATTCAATGGTCTGCGGACCCGGCAACTCTCATCATCAGTGCCCTCGCCCCGGCAGAAGTGTCCAAAGTGGTGCTGGATGAAGACAGAAAACGTATTGATGTGGTTGTGCCTGAAGACCAACTGAGCCTCGCCATTGGCCGACGCGGACAGAATGTCCGCCTGGCTTCCCAGCTGAGTGAGTGGCAGGTGGACATCATGACCGAAGCCGCAGAATCGGAAAAACGTCAGGCAGAATATAAAGTCCGCACCGAGTTGTTTGTTGATCAGCTGGATGTGGATGAGACACTGGCCCTGTTGCTGGTAGCCGAAGGCTTCCGTAATATGGAAGAGGTGGCTTATGTTGCGCCAGAAGAATTTGCCGGAATCGAGGGTTTTGATGCTGATCTGGTGGCAGAGTTGCAAAATCGAGCGCGGGAGTCACTGGAACGGCAGGCGGTTCAATCCGAAAAAAGCCGGCTTGAACTGGGTGTATCTGATGAGATCGCAGCAATTTCGGGCCTGACTGCGCCAATGATGGTGCTTTTAGGGGAGGCAGGAATCAAGACATTGGATGACCTTGGTGATTTATCAGCCGATGAACTGACCAGCACGGAAGATGGGATCTTGCGGGAGACCGGACTGAGTGATGACCAGGCCAATGATATTATTATGGCAGCCCGCGCCCACTGGTTTGATGATGAAGAGACAGAAGAGACTACAGAGGAAGTCGCTGAAGAAGAACAGCCGGAAACGGAATAATATTAAGGAGTGAATGGAATCCCGGTGCCTAAGAATATTCGCCCAATAAAAAGCATGGCCAAAAAAAACATGGCCAGGAAAAACAGGGAAAGAAAATGTCTGGTAACAGGGGAGTCATATGCGACCCAGAAGCTGATCCGGTTTGTTTTGGACCCCGAGGGTAATGTAATCCCGGATGTGGCAGCAAAATTGCCGGGACGCGGTGGCTGGGTTCTGGCAGAAGGCAAGATGCTGAAAAGTGCCATGAAGAAAAATATATTTGTTCGTTTTGGACATAAGGTTCTGGCCTCCTCAGGTCCAATGACTGGTGATAGGGGGACGACCGGAAATCAGGAAGATGGCCAGGAAGGCGGCAGGATAAAAAAATTACAGGTTATGGTGGATGATAATCTGCCGGACATTGTAGTGCAGTTGCTTCGGCAAAGATGCCTTAATTATCTGGGTCTGGCAAACCGGGCCGGAAGATTGGTATCAGGGTTTGAAAAGGCGCGGGCGGTATTAAAGACGAACAAATGCCGGGTGCTGGTTACAGCAAAAGACGCCGCAGAGGGTGGGCGTAATAAAATATGCTCGGGTCTGGGGAATGTACTTGAAAAATTGCCGGTGATTGATATGTTCACCCGCGATGAGTTGGGACAAACGCTGGGTTTGTCAAATGCCGTACATGTGGCATTATTGTCTGGTGGAGTGACGGAAAGCTTTTTGGATGAGGTTTCCCGGTATGAAGGTGTCGTTATGCGATAGAATACGCGCATGACAATCTTTATTTTTTAGTGCTGAAGGCGAATATAGAATGAGTGACGAAAAGGACACAAAAAAACCATTGTCGGTTTCCGGGTCTGGCAGAAAAACGCTACAGTTGAAACCTTCGACTGCGAGCCCAGCTGCTATGCGGGCGTCAGGTGGTGTGGTCGTTCAGCGCAAGAAAAAACTGATGCTGAAACCGGGGGAAAAACCCGCTGGAACACCTAGTGCACCGGCGCCTGCTGCTCCGGCTGTGAAAAAGAAAATATTGTCTTCACCTTCAGCTGAGAAAAAGTCAACAGCATCATCTGGTCGCCAACTGACGGAAAGTGAAATGAAGGCCCGCGCCCATGCGCTGGAATTGGCGAAAGTAGAAGCTGAAAAACGCGCAAGCCAAGAGGCAGAAGCTGCAAAGAAAAAGGCAGTAGAGAAAGCCTCCAGGTCTGAATCTGATAAAGAGAAAGCAGACCGCAATGCAGAGAATGCGAAAAAAACTGCGACCGATGAGGCTAAATTCCAGGCCGACATGGAGATTAAGAAAAAAATAGAAGCCGAGCTAAAGGCCAAGGCGGATCAGGAAGAAAAACAGGCAGCGGAAAAATCAAAAAACAAACCTGCCCCCGTCGCTAAAAAACATGTGCAGCCAGAAAAGACTACAGAAGAAAAACGCTCGAATGCAAAACCATCCCGTGGTCGGGGTGAGCCAATACGTCGGACGGGTCGTCTGACAGTTACCCAAGCCTTGTCAGGTGGTGCGCAGGAACGTCAACGCAGCTTTGCCGCATTGAAACGCGCCCGGGCAAAGGAAAAGCGGAAAGGTGGTCAAAGCCCGCAGCAAAAACTTTTCCGTGAAGTTATTATTCCTGACATGATCACCGTGGCAGAACTGGCCAGCAGGATGACAGAGAAAACAGTTGATGTGATACGCGCGCTCATGAAAATGGATGTTATGGCCGCAGCAAATCAGGAAATAGATCAGGATACAGCCGAACTGATTGTTGAGGAATTTGGTCATAAGGTGCGGCGGATCAGTGCCGCAGATGTGGAAGTTGATCTTTCCGGTCCCGAAGACCAGGAAACAGACATGACCTTACGTGCGCCTGTGGTGACGGTGATGGGCCATGTGGATCACGGCAAAACCTCTATCCTTGATGCTTTTCGCAAGTCATCTTTGGTTACCGGGGAAGCCGGGGGCATAACCCAGCATATCGGGTCTTATCAGGTTCGCATGGCAAATGGCGACAAGGTGACTTTTCTGGATACCCCGGGCCATGCCGCATTTTCGGCCATGCGGTCCCGTGGGGCTAAGTCAACGGATATTGTTATTCTGGTGGTGGCAGCTGATGACAGCATCATGCCCCAGACCATTGAAGCGATCAGCCATGCCAAGGCCGCAGAAGTACCAATTATTGTGGCGATCAACAAAATTGACAAGGCAGGGGCCAATCCTGACAAGGTTCGACAGGATCTGCTGCAGAATGAGGTTTTTGTCGAAACTATGGGTGGTGAAGTTCTGGATGTGGAAGTATCTGCATTGAATGGCACCAATCTGGACAAATTAGCAGAGGCCATACAGCTTCAGGCAGAATTGCTCGATCTGAAAGTCAATAAAAACCGCAATGCAGAAGGTCTTGTGGTGGAATCCCGCCTTGATAAAGGGCAGGGAACGGTAGCGACAATTTTGGTTCAACGCGGTACCCTGAAAATCGGCGATATTTTTGTCTGTGGCAACGAATGGGGCCGTGTCCGCGCCATGTTCAATGACCGAGGCAAAAATGTGAAAAAAGCCGAACCTTCTGTGCCGGTGGCTGTTCTGGGCCTGAATGGAATGCCCATATCCGGTGACAGCTTTATTGTGGTTGATACGGAGGCAAAAGCCCGCGAAGTGTCCGAGTTCCGTAAAAACCGGGAACGGCTGGAAAAAGAAGCCGCCCCGAAAGCAACACTCGAGGCCATGTTTGAAAAACTCAGCACCAAGCAGGCGGAAATCGTACCCCTGGTGATCAAAGCAGATGTGCAAGGCTCCTCCGAAGCCATCACAGGTGCGCTGGAGGCCATGAATACGGAAGAAGTGCAGGCAAAAATACTGCATACAGCGGTGGGCGGAATTTCAGAATCCGATGTGACCCTTGCGGTAGCTTCGGGTGCGCCCATATTGGGCTTTAATGTCAGGGCCAGCCACAAGGCTGCCGAACTTGCCCGTCAGGAAGGCGTGGAAATTCGGTATTATTCGGTGATTTATGATCTTGTGGATGACATCAGGGCGGTGATGTCCGGCAAGCTGGCACCGGAATTACGCGAAACAATTCTGGGTTCTGCGGAAATCCTCGATATTTTCTCTGCCGGGAAAACAGGTAAGGCAGCGGGTTGTCTGGTGCTGGATGGCGTTATGCGTAAAGGGGCCAATGCGCGACTGCTCAGGGATGATGTGGTGATCTTTGAAGGTGATCTTGGATCGCTCCGCCGTTTCAAGGACGATGTGGAAGAGGTCGCTTCCGGTGTTGAGTGCGGCATGAACTTTGCCTCCTATAATGACCTGAAAAAAGCGGACATCATTGAATGTTACGAGGTCGAGGAAATTGAACGGTCTCTGGATTAAGCCAGCATAAGACCTGTAAGGTAAGGATAGGATATGTCCAGATCACATCATGACTCAAGCCATACTCACGGCCCCAGTCACAGGTTGCTCAGGGTTGGTGAAAATATTCGCCACGCCTTGTCAGAAATATTTGCCCGTGGCGAAATTCATGACCCGTCTCTCGAAGAAATATCTGTTACCGTGACCGAGGTTCGTTGCAGTCCTGACCTGCGCAATGCCACTGTTTTTGTCATGCCCCTTGGCGGGGTTAATGAAAAGGACGTTGTCGAAGGGCTGAACAGAAGCCGTAAATATATTCGTGGCCAGCTATCACGCATGGTATCCATGAAATATCTGCCAAACCTGAAATTCACTGGTGATGGCAGCTTTGGTGAGGCGGATCATATTGAACAATTGCTCCATAGCCCCCATGTTGCCCAAGATCTGGATAAGGACGACTGAGCTTGTCCCGTAAGAGAAAAGGGATCAAGCTGGATGGCTGGTTAGCCATAGACAAGCCTCCTGGAATGACCTCAACTCAGGTTGTGGGGAAATGCCGCTGGCTGACCAAGGCCCAAAAGGCCGGTCATGGCGGCACACTTGACCCGCTTGCCACAGGAATTTTGCCCATCGCATTTGGCGAGGCAACAAAAACCATCCCCTTTATTACCGATGCCCGGAAAATCTATGAATTTGCTGTTATGTTTGGCGAAAGCAGGGCCACAGATGACGCCGAGGGTAAGGTGACAGCCACCAGCGATATACGTCCGACGGAACAGGAAATTAAGGACGCCTTGCCGGAATTTACTGGTCGGGTCACGCAGGTGCCGCCCATCTATAGTGCCGTAAAAATAGATGGCAAACGGGCTTACGATCTTGCACGCGCCGGAAAAGAGGTGGCTTGCAAGGAACGCGAAGTGGATATTTTCAGTCTTGATCTTTTGTCGTATGACGGTCAAGAGGCAACCTTAAAAACCACTTGCGGCAAAGGGACTTACATTCGATCTCTGGCGCGGGATTTGGCAGAAAAACTGGGTACTAAAGGCTATGTTTCAGCCCTGCGGCGCACCCGGGTCGGAGCTTTTAATTTTAATACGTCGATTTCACTGGAAAAGCTGGAGGAATTAAGCCATAGTGCGCCGCCTGAGACATGGATTCTTCCCGTGGTGACCGTGCTGGACGACATCTTGGCACTGGCCGTTACGGAAGAAGAAGCAAAGTTATTGTCCCATGGACAACAACTTAAAGTCTCGGACCACCTGGCACCGGGGATCATCAGGGTGATGACGGGCACACGTCTTGTGGCGTTGTGTGATGTTGAAATCACTGCTGAATTTACGATCATAAAACCGGTGCGGGTGTTTAATATTTAATTTTTAACAGGAGTATTCGATGTCGATTACAGCTGAAAAAAAACAGGAACTGATTAAAGAATATGCCACTTGTGAAGGCGATACCGGTTCCCCGGAAGTACAGGTTTCCATTCTGACAACCAGAATTGGTAATCTGACCGAACATTTTAACACTCACAAAAAAGATAACCATTCACGTCGGGGCCTGTTGATGCTTGTCAACAAACGCCGCAGTCTGCTCAGTTATCTGAAATCAAAAGATGAAGCCCGTTATCAGTCTTTGATCAAGCGGCTTGGTCTTCGTAAATAATAGAAAATCAGGCATGACCATAGGGGTTATGCAACAAGGTTTTCGGATCGCTGTGATCTGGGATGGGCCCGGAACAGAGCACGAAAACCGTAGGTTAAGGTAAAATATATGTTTGAAATACATAAAAAAGAAATTAATTGGGGTGGCCGGACATTGGTTCTGGAAACCGGTCGTATGGCACGTCAGGCAAATGGTGCCGTGATTGTCACTTACGGCGAAACATCATCTATGACGGCGGTAACGGCTGCCAAAACACCAAGAGTGGGCATCGATTTTTTCCCGCTCACAGTGAATTATCAGGAACGCGCCTACTCCGCAGGTAAAATACCGGGCGGATTTTTCAAGCGCGAAGGACGCCCCGGCGAAGCAGAAACACTGACTTGTCGGTTGATTGACCGACCAATTCGTCCTCTGTTTGTTAAAGGCTTCAAAAATGAAACTCAGGTTGTCAGCACAGTGATGTCTCACGATCTGGAAAATAACCCGGATATTACGGCTCTGATCGGCACAAGTGCGGCATTGACCCTTTCCGGCCTTCCGTTCATGGGCCCCATTGGTGCGGCTCGTGTGGGCTACATTGACGGCGAATATGTCCTGAACCCAACATATGAACAGTTGGAAACATCCGACCTTGATCTGGTTGTTGCCGGAACAAGAGATGCGGTGCTGATGGTGGAATCAGAAGCCAATGAGCTTTCTGAAGATGTCATGCTAGGTGCTGTGATGTTCGGTCACGAACAGATGCAGGTGGTTATTGATACCATTATCGAGCTTGCCGAAGTTGCCGCCAAAGAGCCAATGGAACTGCCAGAGCCGGTAGATCATTCCGCGCTTGCTGCCAAGGTTGCCGAGCTTGCCGAAGCTGATCTTCGCGCCGCCTATGGTGAAACCGTGAAACAGGTTCGCTCCACTCAGCTTAGTGACATTAAAAATCGGGTTACCACCGTACTGACCGAAACAGATGAAACTGTGGAAGCCGGTGTTGTTGGTGATCTGCTGAAAAATCTGGAAAAGAGCATCGTTCGCGGTGACATCATCAAAACCAAAAAACGCATTGATGGTCGTGATCTGGATACGGTTCGTGCCATCTCATCCGAAGTGAATATCCTGCCCCGTACTCATGGGTCAGCACTATTCACCCGCGGTGAAACACAGGCAACTGTGGTGACCACATTAGGTACTGGCGATGATGAGCAGTTCATTGATGCTCTGACCGGGACTTATAAAGAACGCTTTATGCTGCATTATAACTTCCCGCCCTATTCCGTGGGTGAAGTTGGCCGCATGATGGGTACAAGTCGCCGGGAAACCGGACATGGTAAATTGGCATGGCGTGCCCTGCGTGCGGTTCTGCCTGACCATGAAGAATTTCCCTATACCATTCGCGTGGTTTCTGAAATTACCGAATCCAACGGGTCGTCTTCCATGGCGTCTGTTTGCGGTGGATCACTGGCGCTGATGGATGCGGGTGTGCCACTAAAACGTCCGGTTTCCGGTATTGCCATGGGCC
>JAJFIP010000251.1 GCA_021774875.1 Emcibacter sp. | reverse complement strand
TGGATGCAGCGGTGATAAAATCGGCCCCCCCTGTTGTGGAACAGCCCCCAGAGACGGAAACAGCGACAGAAGCTGAAACTGATGCTGATCAAGAGGCGGTATCTGAGGGCGTTACTGAATAGTCTGCTGTTTTTAGTGCATATACCAAATAAAAAGGCCCCCGTATGGGAGCCTGTTGTCAGGGGAATTGCTATCCCGTGCGTCTAAATCGTTCCATCTCATCTTTAATTTTCAGTTTTTCTTTTTTTAATCCGTGGAGCATAATGCTGTTTGGGGAAGGTCTATGTTCTTCTTTTAGGATAATTTGGTCTAGTTTTTGATGTTTTTCTGAAAGTGTTGCAAGATGGGATTCAATATGCATATTTGGTTCTCCTGTTTGGAAGGATTCAGCCCGATAATTAAAGCACAAAACACGGGATTTGTCACGAAATTCTATGAATCATTATTTATATTAGGCATAATAGGAAATATTATTTCACCATATGACTTAATATTTCGTGAGATTTTGTGAAAATTTTAAGGAAAAATTTCGTGGTCGCAAACAAAAATAAAATTATTGTCGGCATATCCGGGGCATCTGGAATATGTTATGGCGTGCGCCTGCTGGAACTCCTGCATCAGGCAGATATGGAAACTCATCTGGTTATGTCGCGTTCAGCAAAGGTAACTCTGGGCTACGAAATGGATATGAAAGTTGCAGAAGTTCAGGCTCTGGCGGATCATGTTCACGCGCCAGATGATATTGGGGCTGCTATCGCCAGCGGGTCAGTCAAAACCCTTGGCATGATGATTGTGCCCTGCTCAATCAGGACAATGTCGGAAATTGCCACCGGGGTAACGTCAACTCTGCTGACCCGAGCTGCCGATGTTATTTTGAAGGAACGGCGCAAACTGGTGATGATGGTCAGGGAAACACCGCTTCATACCGGCCATCTTCGTACCATGACGGCACTTTCAGAGATGGGAGCCATTATTGCACCGCCAGTTCCTGCCATGTATGCCAGACCTGCGACCATAGAGGATATGATTGATCACACATTGGGGCGTTTGCTTGATTTGTTTGATATTGATAACATTCAGGTCCGCAGATGGAAGTCTGAAGATTTGTAAGGCCAGAACTTGTGAAATATGTTATCATAAGGCTGAGATCTAGACATTGTGACCTGTGCGACCCCGATTTACGAGTGAACTTTTTGGTGATATGACCATGGATGATAGTGAAATTGCTGAAAAAATCCAGCAACTGATTGTACAGCACAGGGATCTTGACATGGCTATAGAAGCACTGATTGAAAGCGGAAAATCAGACGTTATTCAAATTCAACGCCTCAAAAAACAGAAACTTTATCTTCGTGACAGAATCTCCTGCATGGAGAATGATCTGCTGCCCGATATAATTGCCTGAGCACCCCTATTCTTTTTTCAGATCTTTTTTATGGGCATACATATTCTGGTCGGCTTTATCCAGGGCCTGGTCGGCACTTTCATTACCCATCAGGGGATGGATACCGTAAGCAACATTGAGGAAGACTTTTGTTCCTTGCCAATCCATGGGGGTTGTTGAGATGGTATCACTCAGGGACTGGGCCTTGATCTGGGCCATTTTTTCATCTGCTTTGGGTAGGATGATACCGAATTCATCCCCGCCCAATCTGCCGACAATATCTGAATCACGCAGATTTAATACAATGATATTGGCCATGTGAGCAAGTGCCATATCTCCGGCTTTATGGCCGTAGGTATCATTGATTTTCTTCAGGTCATTCATGTCCAGATAAATCAGCGAGCTGTTTATTCCATAGCGTTGGGAATAGGAAATCATCCGGGTCATTTCCCGCACGAAGGCCCGCCGGTTGGAAATAGCCAGCAGGCTGTCCTGATCGGCTAGTTTTTCAAGTTCGGATATTTTACGGTGCGCCAGTTCCAGCTCTTTACGCATGCTGTCCACTTCAGACATCAGAGTCATGATGGCGACACGCACCTTTTCGGTTACTTCTCCATCGGGAATACCCATAATGCTGGTGGTGTCCTGAATATTGCGGACACCGGATGCTGCTGCTGTCTGGGATGAACCATCGACCTTGCTGACAGTTTTACGGCGCAGGGGTTCGGTTCTTCTGGTTGGTCCTGTTGTTGGTACTCTCATTACGTGAAACTTGTTAAATCCGTATTTATTTAAAATATACATACATGATAACATAATCTGACATTTTATCCATAAAGCTTTCTTCTTTAGGCTTGAAACAGTAAAGGGAAAGCTTGCACTCCAGATCAGGATTGTTATAATCCGCGACTTTCTGAGATGTCTTTGGCTTTATTAAGGAAACAAAATTATGAGCGAAAATAAACCCGTTGTTGGTGTGATTATGGGCAGCCAGTCCGACTGGGGTGTCATGAAAGAGACCACCAAAGTTCTTGAGCTGCTTGAAATAGCCTGTGAAGCAAAAATTATTTCCGCCCACAGGACACCAAAACGGTTGAGTGATTATGTTGAAGGTGCCGAGGCACGAGGGGTGAAGATCATAATCGCAGGAGCAGGGGGTGCCGCCCATCTGGCGGGGGTAACTGCTGCTCTGACAACGCTTCCTGTGCTTGGGGTGCCGATGGAAAGTCAGGCTTTAAAAGGCATGGACAGCCTGTTGTCAATTGTTCAGATGCCCGGAGGTATTCCGGTAGGAACCCTCGCCATCGGCAAGGCTGGTGCCAAAAATGCCGGCTTGCTGGCTGCGGCAATCATTGCTCTGATGGATGAAGGGGTTGCAGAAAGACTGAGCTCATGGCGCGAGCAACAGTCACAATCCATCGCCTATGAACCTGTAGACCAGTAAAAATTTATATCCAGTTTCGACCATAAAAAAAGCACCTGAGAAATTTCAGATGCTCTAGAATATATGTGTTTGTTACGGATTATGACGCAAGTCGTCTCCGCCACAAAAGACCACCCATAGCGAAGGCCAGAAATCCCAGGGTGGATGAAGGCTCAGCTACGGTAGTCCCGCAACAGATACCCTTGCCAGAACCTTCCCTGTTCGGGTCGTCCTCGGACCAGACACTGGTATAACGTACAGCTAGAAATTCTTCCATATTGACTGGCATGAAAGTAAACAGGTTAAGAAATCCGCCGGAAATAGATGATATATCAAAGACTATGCTTCCAATATCATCAGGCACTTCCCCTGGAGTTCCGAACTCTACCAGAACGTCATAATTTTTAAAACCACTAAAATCAACGTCATCAAGAGCAAAAACGGGTGTAATATCCGGCGAAAGGGTTGCCGTAATGTCATTACCCGTAATATTTTCGGTAGCAGCAACAAAGGTAAAATCCAGATCATTAACATCAACGAGAGAATCATTGATATGGAACAATACACCGCGCAAGTCAGCGAAAGAAACATCTGTATCAAGCTGGTCTACAGTAAACCTCAGATCATCGCCATTTTGTTCCACAGTGATTTGAATAGTAGCAGTTTCACTTCCTACATTATTCATATCGAAAGTGAAATCCACAGCAGAGGCATTCATGCTACCTGACATCCAACCAAATACGGCCATGCTCATAGCAAGCAGCTTTGTTTTTATAAAACAAGGATAGACTTTCTTCATTTTATCGCCCTCTGTATCGGTGTCTTAAATACTGCGGTGTAATTATTCAGCAAACGCACCGAGATCTTTAATAAATTAATATCTTGTTAATAATAAGCAATAAGCGTGCCAGAATCAAATAATCATTAGATTCTAACATGCTAGCGAAAAATATGAAATATACATTTATGCTTTATGTAAAGAATCCTGACACTTTCAGTTTTTTTTATAGTTAACATGTCCCAATTTGGGACGGTGGTAGTGGCGACAATATAGAAGACGCCATAAAGTAGATGCAGAACTTTCACGGAATAGCATAATTTTTGGTTTCAAGATACTTTCTAATTGATGTGGTGCACGGGGTGAAGTCGTTACTGTAAGGGCTAAATTCATCTTGGAATAATCTGTAAGTTTCCGCTGTTTTGTTCAAATTTTCAAAATAGCGGTCCAGCAATATTTCACTGACATCTGCATAACAGTGAATGATGGAGCTATCAATATCTCTCAAAGTTGGGGACAGATTTTTGTCATAATCCAGTATTTTTTGCAGGGCAATTGTGTGGCCTTGCCCTGTCAGGTCGCTGACAGCATTTTGAAGCGTTCTTTGTGGCGGGTTTAGGGTCAGTAAATAATTGAATATCCTGCTGTCAAAGATAGGGAATATATCCGGTTCTCGAGGATGTAGATAGTCCTGTCTCAGATAAAGAATTTTCCACCTATTAATGTTCTTGATACCGCTGACAGAGGCAAAATAAAAGATATGTGACGCGTTATCGCCAATGTAAAGCTCTTTCCGATGTTCCCATTCTTCTGGTGTGGGCCAATAGGCGAGAAAATAAAAATTATTATCATCAAAAATATTTATATTTCCATAGGAGAAGTCAAAAGGATCATAACCTTTTGCAATCAAATGTTTGACTTCGTTCAGATCATTATTGAGGATGGCATCGTTAAGGAAATCAGTCCGGTTAACTTGTTCCGGGTTGGTTGGGCCGTATCGACGGATGATATCAAGACCAATAATTGCCTGAATGGTGAGGACAAGGGATATGCCATAGATGAGAATATTGCGGTATCGGGGAAACTGTGACCAGTCAGATTTTGCTTCAATAAAAATATAACCGATTAAAAGAATGTGAATGTAAAATATAAGCGCAATGGGTGAATCATCACTTGCAAAAAGAACACCTAAGAAATCCATAAAGTCATAGAAGTTTATAAAGGCAATGGATGAATACAGGACCAGAATATTATAGGTAAGATAATGCATAAACAACACCATTACCGATGAAATCGGAATGGGCGGTGTCCATTGTTTTTTAAGTCGGGTAAGGGTTATTCTGGTCAGTTTGTCCCCCGATATATGTTACGACCCGTATTTCATTTTTCCGGCCATGCGCCACAGGTCGGGCATTTTGGCAGTGATTTTCCTCATCTCTACCTTGGTTTTTTCAAACTGCATGACGTTTTCGATGCGCCGGTCAAGAAAGTCCCATGTATCCCGAAATTCTTCCGATTCATCATTGAGCCAATAGAGAAATGTGGAACTGTAAACCGCTGACAATGTCAGGCGTTTTGTGTAAAAATTATAGTCCGTCGAGGGATCATGGATGGTTTTCCACATCAGATCCACCGTCCGGTAGAGCAGTTTCAGGCCAAGCGCTGTATTGATGGGCAGGGCGAGAAAGGTCATGGCACACCGGGCGGCCTCGCGAATGTCTGTTTCTGCTTCAATACGGCTGCGAACTAGAAGGGTTATTTTCTCCCGGATTTTCATAGTCTGCAAAATGTCGTCTGTGCAAACTTCCGTCATTCGCTTATCCTGTTGTGCAGCCAGCAGTTCAATCATTTCGCAGGCCCCGCCCGGAAAGGCCAGATTTGCCATGCCGGGATCAAGCCCAAGGTCATATGCAGCAGTGGTTAACAGCTTATCCGACCAGCCATCGAATGGCACATGCGGCAGGGCTGCCTCTAGCAGGGGTTCTCTCAGCTCGTCCGGTATATCGGTATTTGGTGATGTCATTTATGTCTCAATGTCACTTGAAAGATGCGCTATTTTACTGCTTGTCAGGATTATTTCCATAAAATACTTCACATGAGACTATTCTTTTGCTAGAAGTCACTGCTCTCATGAGTCTTTTACAGATTTCGGGAGTTATTATAACACTTACAATTAGAGAGGAGTGTGACAGACCAATGCAGGTTTCTGTCCGCGACAATAACGTAGACCAAGCCCTTCGTGCGCTGAAGAAAAAGTTGCAGCGTGAAGGCGTGTATCGTGAAATGAAGATGCGCAGGTTCTTTGAAAAGCCTTCTGAAAAGAAAGCCCGTGAATCAGCCGCAGCCGTCAGACGTGCGCGTAAACTTGATCGTAAACGTATGGAACGCGACGGCGTTATTTAGCACCGTTTCGTTAATTTTCCTAAAGGGCCGTCCTCAAGACTTTGAGGTGCGGCTTTTTTACGATATACTGCAAAAAAATATCGGGAGCTTAAAGACTAATGATTGAAGTCGTGGAAATGCGGCAGATAGGATTTGAAAAATGGGCTGATCTGTATAAAGCCTATGCGGAATTTTATCAGGTGTCGTTATCAAGGCAGCAGCTGCAAACCGCCTGGACATGGCTTGATGGTCATGAGACGGAATTGCGTGGCATTGCCGCCTTGTCTGAAGGGGAGCCAAAGGGAATTGTTCATTACCGAAGGTTCCTGCGTCCTCTGGCCGGGGAAATAGGCATTTTTCTGGATGATATTTTTGTCTGTCCTTCAGCGCGACGTTTGGGAGTGGGCAAGGCCCTGCTGGCGCGGCTTGAAGATATTGCCAAGATTCAGGACTGCACAATGATAAGATGGATGACTGCCGAACATAATCATGGTGCCCGGAATTTCTACGACCAGTTCGGTAAAAAGACCAGCTGGATAACCTATGACCATAAAATGAGCAGTGGCAATGGCCGTGAAAAAAAATAATCCGGGGTTTTTGCAGTTTGGCCGAACAATGCCTGGCCTTGAAATTCCACAATTTAACAGCGGATTAAAATGGCGCGGGGCCGATCTGCAAACCATGAAAAATGTGATTTTGGGGCCGGCAAATTCCCTCGACCCTGATTATGAGCGCGTCAGTTTTGATCTGGGGGCAGGTAAAAGCCTTGCCGCCGCATTCCACCCGTCATCCAGATCTGATATTCTACCGCTTATCATTATTATTCATGGCATGGCTGGTGATGAGCAGTCACCGAATGTTATTTCCTCTGCGGCCTATTTCAGCGCACAGGGCTTTCCGGTTTTGCGGCTTAATCTGCGTGGGGCAGGGCCTTCGGCAAAAACCAGTGTTGGCCCCTATCACGGTGGCCTGAGTGCAGATCTTGCACGGGTTATCGATCAACTAGCCACCCGTAATTATGGGGCTGGCATTGTGCTTTACGGCATTTCCCTTGGCGGTAATATGATGTTGAAATATCTGGGCGATAGGGGGGCGAATGCAAGGGTCAAGGCGGCGGTAGCGGTAAGTGCGCCGCTTAATCTGAAGACGGTTCAGGTGCGAATCATGGCGTCCCGCAACAGGCTCTATCATAACTATCTTTTACTGGGCATGAAAAATTATATGAAGCAATCCCGGGAAGATCATGATCAAAGCCTGCTTGACCGGGCGCAAGCGGCTAAGTCCCTGTTTGAATTTGATGATCAGGTTACTGCTCCGGCCAATGGCATAGCAGGGGCCGAGGACTATTACCGTCTTCATTCAGCGGGGGGCTTTGTTGATCAGATAACGGTGCCAACCCTGCTCATTCATGCTGAGAATGATCCCTGGATACCGGTGGCGGATTATCACAGCAGGGAGTGGCCCGCGGAAGGCCCGATCAGCCTTCTGATTGCCAACGATGGTGGCCATGTGGGCTTTCATGCCAAAGATCACAAGGTGCCCTGGCAGGAACGGGTCGCCGCTCAATATTTTGAGAATATGGTATCAGAAAGAGGCTAGTGGATGAAATGAGACTCTCGATAGTTTTATTTATTGTCTTGATTTTATCGTCATGTAGCAGCAGCCCGGCCACAGGGCTTCTCAAACAGCATCATAACGATATTATTATTTCCCAGGATTTTGGAATTTGCAAAGGCTATGGCTGCCGTTATTATCTGAAGACGGGCCTTGACCAGCAAGAATGGCAGCAGATCGTGGATATTTTTACCGTGCCGCCGGAAAATGCGGCTCAGGAGCGCCTGCTGATAAAAAAAGCCATTGGCCTGTTTGAACGGTTCATCGGCCCAAAGACAGGAACGGACAGCGATGATCCCGGGGCCCAGATCATCAGTTTTTCCACCCGTGATCAGATGGACTGTATTGACGAGGCCTTTAATTCAACAACCTATCTCTATCTGCTCCGCAAAGCCGGACTGATCAGGTTTCACAGCTTGGGGCAGCCGTTGCATCGGGGAAATTATATTGATCGCTGGCCCCATAATAGCGCAACAATTCATGAAATTAGCGGTGACAAAGAGCATTATGTTGTTGATTCATGGTTTCATGCCAACGGACAGGAGCCGGAAATTGTCCCCGCATCCTTATGGTCTGGCGGCTGGTCGCCTGAAGGGAAATAACTTTACAGAATTTCTATATCACTGTCGGAAAAATTCCAGTCGCTGGCATTTTCCATTTCTGCCATGAATAGATTTTCGGCAGCAATCATGGCTTCTGCTTCACTGTCCGCATCCACAGTGGATACCCAGTAGAATGCACCGTGCTTAAGGTCGGCCTTCAGGGTGACTTTATAAGTTGCCATAATTATTCCCATGTTCTTTTCGATTTCAATCCTGCCTATAGGTCTATGCCGTATGTTTCAAGAAAAAAATGGCGCTCTCCATAAAAATGGAGAGACGCCAAGTCGCAAGGAGGGTTTCGATCAAAGGTCATCTGTAAATCGCATAAACAGACAACCATGTATATCCAGTCATGATATACATATCGCAGGTAAAGAGGGCTTAAGTCTTTACCCGGTATTATTATAACAGTATAGTGATTAATAGGCGAATATTATTTATTTACGTTAATTAAATACAAAATATAATCAAATTACTAACATAAATTGCCTACCAATAGGGCAATAACAGACATATGCGGCATTTTGTCACCCTTATTCCCCTGATGGAATAGCAATTAATACAGAAATAAACTGTTAATTAAAATAAATCACTGGTATTTTATGTTAAAGCTTGAAAATTGTATGTTTGTCTATAGATATAGTTTGCGATATATATAACGGCATATAAATAGTTCAGGAATAATTTGCTTTATGACTACACTTACTCATCTTCAGCGGCTTGAGGCCGAGTCCATTCATATCATGCGCGAGGTTGCGGCGACCTGTGATAATCCGGTGATGCTCTATTCCATTGGCAAGGACAGTAGTGTCATGCTGCATCTGGCTATGAAAGCTTTTCATCCGTCCAAACTGCCGTTCCCGCTCATGCATGTAGATACCACCTGGAAATTCCGCGAGATGATTGAATTCCGCGAGAAATTTGTCGCTGATCATGATCTGAATCTGATCGTCCATATTAATCAGGCTGGTGTTGAGCAGGGTATTGGGCCTTTTTCACATGGTTCTGCCATTCATACTGATGTCATGAAGACCCAGGGCCT